>JBEIQF010000008.1:0-29007 GCA_040376635.1 Halobacteriovoraceae bacterium | reverse complement strand
GCTGAATCTGCGACTGGTGGCTTCTGCTCTCATCGCGTGACAAGTATCTCTGGAGCAAGCCAATCTTTTATGGGATCAGTTGTTTGTTATGATGAGAAAGTGAAAGAACATGTTCTTGGTGTAAAAAAAGAAACACTGGAAAAATTCACTGCTGTCAGTGAAGAATGTGCTGCAGAGATGGCCGAAGGATTGCTCCAAAATTTTAGTCTGGATATTGCGATTGCCATCACTGGTTATGCTGGGCCGGGCGGAGGTACTGAAAAATTCCCTGTCGGTTCTGTCTGCATCGGAAGGGCCACAAAGAAAGGAACTCAAGTAGAAGTCCTTCACTTGAAAGGCGACAGAGAAATCCTGAAGCAAAGGTTCTCTCAGGCGGCGATGTACGCTCTCCTCGAAGAACTGGAAAAATTTGCCTAAATCTGACTCTTAAACACGGCAGTTTCCCCCTTTCAGTGGATTAGTAATTCAAACCATTTCAGGCACTTATATCCCCCCTCTTGGTCTGACTCTGGGAGGGGGGTAAAATAGTGCCAAACCCCTCAAAGTAATTAAAAAATATTATAAAAAATTCCGATAGTTAACCATAAGAGGGATGACACGGATGTTGAACTCGAACTCAACTGCTTCTATTTTTAAACTCACGCACGCGCTTATATTCACAGCGCTCTTCTCATTATATTCATGTATGCCTACTTCCTCGCGCCCGAGTATCGATGCGGGGAATTCTGTTGAGAACGGTGGAACGACCGGCGGTTCAACTTCGACTACGTATGCTGAACCCACTTACCCTTTAGCAGGGACATTTATTCAGGAAGGAGCGACTCGCTCACTGACGAATATTTCAATGCCGGTTGATTTTGTAGATTCGTTTCTTGTTCGTGGCAGAACACTTTCACAATATTTGAGAACTCTTCCCTCTAGTACAAAGTTTTGTATGGTCGGAAGTTTTACCTATATCTCTGGCTCACAGAAATTTCTTATCATGTCGGCCAAATCTAAATCGTACACAGATCTCGCCGCAAAGACGACTGAGTTCTATCTTCAGGTTGAGCCATCGAATGATACTGCAAACCAAAATGACTGCTTAACTTACAATCTGACGAATAGCCTCTATTCATCAGTTCCACCTACTCTTACTCCTTCGGTTTATTTTAGTTATGCACAGTTGTGTACTGATTGCACGACATCCGTAACGAGTGGCGGCCTTCAACTTTATTTCACTAATGGTGAGACAGTTCCTACAGTCTCAACAAGTTCTTTAGTCCTGACGATTTCAGGAAGTACCACATCATCGAGCAATAGTTGTTCAGATTCAACTGCATGTAAGGCAAGAGGCTTTGACTGCTGTCTTCAGTCTCAATGCGTGAATGATGGAGCATTAAGACCGGGAGCTAATGATCTCGCAGGATTTCTTGCAGCTCAGGAAGATGTACGTCTTAATCCAAATCGTTTTACTGTTTATCCTCAGTTTTATTTTGTTTGTGAAAGCCGTCCTGATTCAGAGGGTGGGAATGGTGGATCAACCACTGATCCTGATTATGAAGCCGCAGTCAGAATGCTGGAATTGAAACAGCTTTATGATTGTTTGAACCAGGTTGATGGTGAATTCTCTTATTGTACGCTCAAATTCCCTCAGGCCAATGAATCCATGCCTGGTACTTTCTCAGCTTCAGCAAGCGGATACAACGATGATGTAAACTTCTCATCAGTGAACGCAGCTTTGGGCACTGGTGACTATGTAAATAATATTGTGAAGATCACATATGGTGGTCAGGTTTTCTATGAACAGAAAAAAACCGCTCTAACTGCAGGTACATTCAGTTCAGATCCAGCAAGTAATGCGAACGATGAACTTTTAACTTCGCAGGCAGTTTATTTAAACGCCACTCTCCCTTCTAATGCAAAAGACGCAAATCTTTATCTGACTTACAAGGTGGATGGTACTTGCGAGAAACTTTCTACAACTCTTGCGAAATGTACTAAGACATATATTCATGCTTCTTCAGATACAACATCAACAATGTGGCATGACGCTACAAAGACTTATTTGTTGCCACCATACGCAGATACGTCAAGCTCTGCAAACTTCATTGTAAAAGTAAGTGGTGTCGTGGTTCCTGAAGATAGTACGACAACATGGTCAAAAGTAAGTGGCGGGATAGCGTTTGTTCCTTCATACGCTATTTATCAAAACCAGAAGATCGAGATTACTTACTTTGTTAAAACAAATGTTTCTGACCTGGTAAAACTCCGCACAGCTGCTCAGGCAACTGTTAACACTATGTGTACTTGTGCAACAGGTATGAAGTGCGGTCTCAAGCCTATTCTAGATGCAACTTCAGGTGCCACTGTAAACTACGAGTGTACTTACACCAACACAACGACTGTAGAACCTCCGGTGAATCAGACAGTCTATGTTTCAAACAAAAACATTGCACACAGATATTTTGATCAAAATGGCGTCAGCTATGATGAAGACTACGGAAGTGCTCTTGATCAGGAGATGAACGCCTTCAGTTACACTAATAATGATGTTCTAAAACCAAATAACGTTTCTCAATATGTCGGCTTCAATGAGATCTACGGATCATTCTCGAAGACTGGTACCTATGTTTCGCGTCCTGCGAAGAAAGTCAGTGTTAAAAAAGATAAGCTTTACGACATCCTGACAGTGAATGGTGTTTTCTCAAGTTGTACGACTTGTGGATCGGATTACTACTCTTCCCTTCAGAAGATTTTCCCTCAGAATTTTGGTGGCCAGGGTGGAGGTTATCAGCCAGATAACTACGCTTCAAGCCGTGTGAATAACACTGGGACATATCGCGCAGATGATCTTCTCTTTGGTCGTGCGTGTTTTGTGCCTGCAACGATGATTCCTTGGACTCACATCACTTCATCAACGCCTAGAGATCAACGACGCTCGCGTCTTGCTGCTCAACACTTTATGTTCGCCAATGGATATAACCGTGACTGGTATGGATTTGACTATGGATCATTGATTGGTTCATTTGATGGCGTTACATGGTTCTCAATTGGTAACCAGAGACGTATCAAGGCAACTTCTTCTAAACTTTATCTCGCAGTAAACGCTTATCTTGGCGACTTAAACGTTGACAGTAATTTCACAGTAAATGTTTATGAATCAACTGCCTTCTCTTCTGACATTCCTGATCATGATACAGAAACAGACGGGGCCCAGTGCCAGAAGTCTCACTTCTGTTCAAATGACAACGATTGCTTCAGACAACTTGGTTACGATTACAGCTGTCAGAACGTAGCTTCTATCTATACGAACTGGCCTCAGTTTGATGCTGCAGGATCAGAGATTGTAGGTTCTGTTAACAGATCACTTCTTTCGATTATTGGCGGATCAAATGGTCAAAGTAAGCGCTGTATGTATCGTGGTCGCGGTACTCCATGCGTAGCCAACCTTAATAACGTCAACACAGGCCTAGGTTTCAACAGCTCAACAGTTGTTGGTGCTTCAATGTGTTCACCTAATAACTCATGCGTTCCTCTAAGTACTTCAAACAGATTTAACGACCGTATTGCCAGATTTGCGAATACTCCACTTGCTCAGAATATTGCAGGCATTACTCCTATTACCGATACATTCGGCATGGGTGCGAGAGTAATCCTTCGTCCTTACGAATACTATGGAACGAAGTCTCTACCGTCGGCAGCTCAGGTTTCTCTAGCTACAAATAAAGTTGATGCGATCTGTGTCCCTGGTAAAGATATTAATAGTGCTCTTGATAATTATGACCTGAACCAGCGCCATCCTTCTACGAGAACAGATTCTTCGGATAAGATCCTCTCAGTTGGACCAACATCAAATCTTTCAATTTCAGCTCGCTCATTGAATGCTTGTCCTGCCACGGATGCTCTTGGCACTACTATGCAGGTTTATAATCTTGCGCTTAACGATCCTACTCTGAATATGTTCACGATCTCTCAGAACATGTCTTCAAACCTTTTGGATATTCCTGTCCTGACTTCACAGAATGTTTATAGTTCTACGAATGGCTCGCAGGTAACAGCTCTTGGATATCAGAGAAACACATGTCTTCGTGCTCCTGGGGCTTCGTGCTTCAGTGATCTGGAGTGTGCTCCATCAGAATTTGTCGCTACGAAGGCCAGATCTGCAACGACTCTAGCCTCTGTACTTAACCCAGCAGAAGCAAAATTCTGGGAAGAAGACATGGTTTGTGGAAATCCAGACTTCAAAAAAGTTTCCGGTGGTCTACTCAATCCTCAGTTTGATGTTAAGAAGAACAAATGTTGTCGAGAGTTCGGTAAAGTTATGACTGTTTACACTCAGAAAGAAGGAGATACTTCTGTTGAGTGGTGTTCAGGAAGTACAATCAAAGTGGCCGGTGTTAACACTAATATCAACGCTCCTTCACGTTACTCGAGAGTTCATACTGTCTATGACAAGATGACATGTGATCGTTCTCAAATTACTCCAACGAAAGCGTTTGCACTCTCGCTTGAGTCTGACAACTCAACGAATCGATTAACACAAATTCTTGGACAGTATAAGACACTTGATACACTGAACTCTCGTACTTGCTGTACACAGAACTGGGTAAGAAGTTTCGCGACTGAAAATGGCGGCGGTCATGGTTTTGCGAAAACAAAACTACAAAATATCGATAAAGGTATGTTCAAGCATGTGAGCTGGCAAAAAGATGATGAATCTTCAATTGTTCCGGCCGTAAATGATCAGCCATTTGAATGTGACTCTACTCAATATTTGAATGCTTCATGTGAAATTAAAAACCTCACACCAGCTGAAGAAGAAAAATATCTGACTTGGGCCGGATCACTTGAACTTGTGGGTATTCCGCAAGTAGCGATCGGAACAAACAATCAGGTCTTCCAATTAGTCGACGATTCTCAGAATGATAATGCTTCACCTGCAACTGCCTGGGCACCTGCTGGTTTATGGTCTGCACAGAAGCATCCTTTAAAAGATACCGATAATAAAGACATGTTAGTGCCGGTAAGTGCATCGAGCCCTGCTGATTTCACTGACGCAACAAACTCTTACTACTCTGCTGCTAACTATGCCGGTCTGAACATGGTTCTTTCTGGTCAGAAGAACTCGATGAAAAAAGTTTTCTCTGAGAGTGAGTTCAACTGTTGTATTCCATCAGGTCAGGAAATTCCTGATACAACAACTGCATCTCAGTGTTGTACTGGTAATAAATCTACTTCTGGAACTCTAAGATGTTGTCTTCCAAGATTTACTGATTTGACTGTCTATCTTAACCGTTATGTTTCATCAGAAGGTCGAGGGTTACCGGAAAGTGCTTACGATCCTCAGACTGGTTACATCAAGGATCCAGGTCAGGTTCAGTTAATCGCAGCTCAGAAAAATCTTTGTTGTGAAGGTAATGCGATGACAGGTGCAGCTATCAACCAGCTTTCAATTCCTCTTGAAAACGGCACCTATAAACCTGCTGACATGGGTTCAACAACAAGACGTCTAAACTACAGAACGGATGCTGTTGATAATAACTCTGAAACCGGAAACAAAGGCTCAATCTTTGATGATGGCGTACGATGGAACAACCACGTGTACTGCGTGCCTGCTGGTTACGGCGAATAAAGAACAACTGCCATAATAATCGCGATAAGCCATCTGTAGCCTGCAAACCAGGCCAGATGGATCTTACCAATAAGCTTCATAAAGAAATGAATCGTCGCCCATCCTACAATGAATGAAGTGATAATCCCGGTCGCAAGCACAAGGAATGAAGAGTTATCCTGAGTCTTAAGAAGTTCAGGAACCTCTTTCAGAATTCCAGCAATGATAATCGGAAGAGACAGCAAAAATGAATAGGCTCCTGCATCCTTACGTCTCATCCCTAACAGCAAAGCAACTGTTAAGGTAATCCCTGAGCGGCTCACCCCTGGAAAGATAGCGAAGGCCTGGGCAAATCCAATCAGTCCTGCGATTTTTAGTTGAAACCGAGCAGTCATTGGCCCATCTAGTTTTTCATCTTTCTGATTTTTCCAGTCAGCAAACCATAACAACCCACCAAAGAAAGAAAGATTGATAATGATGAACAATGGATCTCTTGCCAATTTGGCGATCGGCATGAAAACCACGATAAAAAAAACACTGACAAAAGTGGAGAGAATAAAATTCCTGACAAACCATCTGTCCTCTCCCCCTACTTTGAAGTTTGCGAGTGACGGAGTGAAAGTAGAAACATAACGAATTATATCTTTGCGGAAATAAGTAATCACTGCGAGTGCAGTACCAAAATGCATCATAAGATCGAAGACAACTCCAGGATCCTTGATGTTCATCACATAGGGTAACAGGGCGAGATGTCCACTGCTGCTGATAGGAAGAAACTCTGAAAGTCCCTGGATTAGTCCATAAACCATTGCTTCAAATAAATTCATAATTACCTAAACTGTTGTAGATTGACTGATTCCAAGATACTCAAGGTTGTTGTTCTCAAGAGCATCACTAAGATCCCTGAAGTTCTGAAGAAGTTTCGCTTTAGGATCTTCCTCGCCTTCTTGAAGTACTTTTGTAGGAATGGCATCAATCAGCTTAACTAAATTTTTAATTTTAGCTTTCCATAATTCCAGCTCAACTGAATCACCACCATTGACGACAGCAGTTGAATTCTCGAAATAATAAGCATACAAGGCCTGAGCTTTATCCGGTTGAAGAACTCTAGTCTTGAAATTTCCGCTACTAAAGAGATCAAACACTTCAAGCGCAGTCATCACTTCAGATGATCTAGCTTCGATGTTCGGCATCCAATTGGATTTTTCCATGTTGAACTTATAAAATTTCGAAGCGATTGCGCCGAGATTTTCTTTTTTGTCGTAACTCACCTTATAGATTTTTCCCTCACCTCTCATGAGAGGAATAATAAGATCGAATGGTTTCTGCTTGTTGTATGTAATTTTCATGAAAGTCAAATTACCGATTTTCATGAAACCAATCATATCAAAATCTTTATATTCAATCAGACCAAGGAATGAAGCTTTGTAATCAACAAGTCCTTTAATCAGGAAAGTCTCTTCCTGCATGATATCCAGAGCATTCTCTGCTCCGAGTGAAAACGCCGTTTTCGTGAATTGAATGAATTCATTTGCAAACGTCGTCTCGGCTTTGGGATTTCTTGCTGACTTGAATGAAGGATTTGCATCCGCAGGGTCATAGACGTAATTATAGATTTGCGGGTATTTATCAAACAGGACGATATTGTTTTTCATTCCGATCGACAGCAATTGCTTCAAATCAAAAGTCTTAAACACTTCAAATTCAACCTCACGCAGAGAATCTTTCTGATAGAACATCAGACTTGTTTTCAAAGAGAGTTTGTTTTTTACACCCTGAAACTTAAAATGAGGAACAATCGCAAGATCCTTAGGATCGTAAGTGACTTCAAAATTAAGTGATTCACTATGATCTGTGATTTTTAGTGCCTCAACCGGAGCCTCAGTTCCATATGCCGTGGCCGCTGCAGGATCAGCAACTTTCACTCTCACTCTCTGATCTACTCTATCGCTAATCATGATTGGTTCGGGTGGCTCGAGCCCCTGGAGCAGCGGGGAAACAATTGCAAGAGCAACAAGGATAGGAATATAGAGAATGAATCCAAGAACAGTGATGAACTTTGAAGGCACAGTAACATTTGTAAATGTAATAAATTCCTTCAGCGTTCTCCGTGAGATAATTGAAGGAATATCAAAAATGACGAAAGGCCAGGTAAAGATACCAATAATAACTCTTAGCACTCCACCGATTCTTGCCCAGATTCCGTTTCCACTCGCACGTATTCCCAGAGCAAATTCAGAGATACTGACACCCATAAGGAACGTTGTCACAAGTCTCAAAAGAATGAATGTCAGAAGTAATGGAACAAAATGAAAAGTTTTTGAGAAAAACTGATAGCCATCTTCAATCATCTCGGCCACAAACGCATAATCCTGCATAAGTGCTGCCCAAAGCGAAGTGAACTCTACTTCAAGAAGTGAGGCAATGAGTGTCGGAAGGTAATCCAAAAAATCCTTAAATTCATCGAAAGGCAAGAAGATAACTAGTATCGAATACGAGAGTAAGAAGTCACTCAATACAGCAAATACTCTGACAAGACTGTTTGCTGAGTAATTGGCCGAAAGAGCAATTGGCTTTTTCTTCTTCGTATTATTTTTCAGGTGATCTTTGGCATTAAAAGCGATTTTTTCTTTTTTTTCCTGCAGTGATTTTGAAGGAGTCTTTTTATTGCTTTTCTCTTCCTGGATTTCTTCTTCCTCTTCTGGAACATCAGGAATTGATTCTGCAGGTGCGACTTCAGTACCCACTTTCAACTTGATTTCTAAGTCACCCAAACTCACGACATCAGACTCTTCGAGAATGATGTATTTTCCGGGCTCTATTTTTTGACCGTTGATGAGAGTACCTGAAACACTTCCGTGATCGATCACAGAAACGACTTCCTGCTGGAGAATAAAAGTTGCGTGTCTTGGTGAAACAGATGGATCCGAAATGATAATATTCCCGATCTCACTACCTATCGAAAGCTGATGTTTAAGAGCGTAAACAGGAGTGTCCTCCATGTTACTAAGCTCTAATTCATAGACTTTGACGTATTGTTGTTTTTCGATGTCCGAAGGACCCGAGTTGCCATCATTATTTGGCACAGATTTGCGTTTGAACAGGTTCCCGAACACTAGTGACACCCTCTTAAAAACCTATGGAATTACACTAGTTTAGTTTCACTTTTTTGATCAAGATTGCCAAGAAATTAGCTTCTTGCGGGCTTTTACTAGGTCAGACCCCCGCCAACCCCTACAATATTGGAAGAGCATAACCGTTGGTTATTGAATGGTACTAAGCTTTTCCGGCGAAAATGCCGAAAAAACAAGAAGATACCAGACATTTAAAGGGAACCTTTATGAAACAGAAAAAACTCGCATCACTTCTTGCTGTGACTCTCAGCTTAGAGTTGATGGTTTCACCTCTCATCCCGGCAGTGCAGGCGCAAACAACTACGCCTCCACCATCGACAACGCCACAGCAACCAGCTGCTTCGAGAGAGAGTGGATTCGAGACCGGATTAAATAACGTCAACCAGGGTCTTCAGGCACTCGGTGGTATCTGGAATTCAGTAAACCAAGCACGCTCACAGAACAGTGGTGCCATGAACAGTCAGATGGCCGGTGACATGGCGAAAATGAGAGAACAACAAACTCCTCAGACTGATAAATATTTTAATGCTCAGAAACTTATGCAGGTTCCAGGACTTGGTGAGTACTTAGCAATGAACAATATCAATCCGGGGATGCTGGATTGTAAAACTCTCCCTACTACACTTCATGATTCTAAACCTGAAGTGTGTCGTATCGGTGTTACAAACGATAAAAACATTGCTCAGCCAGCACAGCTTCAGCAAATGTTCACTTACTACAACCAATATTTCCAGACTTCAAAAATGTATAAGAACTTCAGCGCTGATTCAAACGCTGACGGCCAGGCATTCGGTGTTGGTTGTATGAACAATGCAATGAATATCCTCAATGGTTTTTTCAAGTATCGTGTAAACGAACTTGATAAACTGACAACGAACCTTGAAGCTATGCAGGCACAATTTGAAGCTGCTTCACGTGCTGACCTTGATGCTATCGAAGAAGCGGTTGCAGTTCTTGATGGTGATTCAGAAATCGCAGACAAAGTAAGAAGCAAAAAACCAGGTCTATTTGATTTCGGTAAGCGTTTCGAAAACCCTGCTTGTAAATCGATGTTCGCTGGTACAGCTATCGACGATAAAGGTCGCGCTGGTGGTTTGAACGCAATCAATAAAGAAGTAAAAGATCTTCTCACAGCTAAGACTGGTAAATACTCTGGTGAATCATACTCACAATCTCACGCAGCTGTTGTTGAAGACATCTCAAACGTAGCTGATAAAGTTTCAAAACAATTCCAGCTTAACTTCACACCAAATCTTGGTGCTGGTGATTACTCAAACTTCCTTAAAGGTGTGGGTGGACTTGTTTCTTCAACTTCAGGTGTTCAGGATGCTATCCGTCCCGATCTACTTTCTGATGTCCAGACTCGTTTCATGGAACAGTCTTCAAAACTCATGACTGAACGTTCAACAATCGCAAGCGAACTAAGAGGTTCTGAGAAAGCTATGGCCCTCATGGGTAACCTGAATTCTTCAGCTAGCTTCGAAGCGGAAGTTAACTCTCTTGAAAACAGCATGAAGAACGAATGTTTATCTGACAGCCTTGGATCAGCAGATACTCTTATGAGCAAAATCTATGACCCAACTGCTTCAAGACACGCGAACAAAAATGCTTCAAACTTCCTTAAAGATAAACTTAAGCAGATCCTTGGTAACGAAAAGTCTTCTCCAGAGAAGAAACTTGCTGACCTTAAAGCACTTGAAGCTGAACAAGGTAACCGTTACTACATGAAGATGGAAAACTCATACGAAGTTCAGGAAGTTGATAACAACGGAAACCTGAAAACGTCTGTAGTAGCAGCTTCTTCTAACAGATCTCCAAGTGTGTTCTTCTCTGACATTATCAAAAACTGTAATGCTCAGTTCAAAGCGAACAAACTTAATAACAAACTTACTGGTTCTCAGGCCATTCAGAAACTTCGTGACTTGAACAACAGTTATAAGACTCTTGCTCAGACACAAGCAGCTGACATAAAGAAGGAACTTCGTAAGAAGCTTATTGAATGTACAAGCCCTGAAATTGCAAACAACACGGTATCTGGTTCATGTCAGCCAGGTCTATTCAACCCAAGCGCTCCAGGCTTCTGTGCTAACGCTGCCCTTTCATGTTCTAAGAACATGCAGGCATGTAGCAAACAAGCTGAAGGTTTCGTAAAAGAAATCCGTGATCAGAAAACTGCTCGTGTAAATAACTACAAAGCTCTTGTTGATAAGAACAAAAAAGACATCGTTAAAATCTTCGATTCAGCTCTTGCTCGTTATATGAAAGATGGTGAGTTGATGAGAGGTATGTTCGGTGCTGGTTTCTCTTCTCCAGCAGGTATCAAACGTGAAGTTCCTGAAGGTCAGCGTTACCTTGGTGAGTTCGCAAGTGCTACAGGTAAACAAGGTTCTCCTGACGGTAAGCTTCTTCTTGAAGACCCGGCCAAATACACTGAGATGTTTAAACAGAACATCGAACTTCTTAAGAAAAGCGTAGTTGCTCAACAAGACCAGATCCTTGGTGGTGATTCAGTTGGTACAGGTAAAAATCCTGGTCTACTTGCTGACCACATCAAGAAGACTCAAAAGAACTATCAGGATGTAATTAAAGAAGCTGATAAAATTGCAGGTGACTGTTTAAATCAACACGACAACGCAATCAAACAAGCTGAAGCTCAGCGTGCTCAACAGCAAGCTGAATACCAGAAGAAAATGTCTGAGCTTGGTGAGAAAAGAGACAAATTCTGTAACATGTACGGCATGGCCCGCACTAACCCACAAGCAGTGTGTGGTGGTGTGACTGAAGAATTTATTACATCAAGTTCTCAGGCAGCTTCAATTGCAGGTCCTAACCAGTCAGCAGCAAGAAACAACGTTTCCCAGCTTTCAACAATTTGCCGCCAGTATGGTAATACAAGTTCGTCTTCAGGATCTATGACTGGTGAAACTCTTTGTGCAGACGTAAAAAGAGCCACTCAGAGATTCGTAACAGATGCAGGAATGAAAACGGAGATTATTAGACTTTGTGATAAGAGAGATGCTGATACAACGGCATGTGAGGCAGGCGGATCGACAGCTCCAGCTCCGGCAACCCCACCTGCAACAACGAATCAAACCGTTGTTCAAAGAGATTGTAATGCAATCACAGAACGACTTAATGCTCAGATCGTTGCGAACTACAATCTAGGACCTGAGTCGACAGAGGGAGACATTACCCTGGAAGAATCCCCGGCCTATTGCTCGGCTGGAGATAATTCAGGTCGCGAGAGCGGCGGATGGGGTAAAACGTTCGCGGATAACCTTGCTAAAGCTATGGGCCAGCAGGCAGGCCAGCAATAAGAAATTGATTAAACTAGTCGGTTGAGATCCTTCGATCTCAGCCGATAAGGTCTATATGAAAGTGGTACGTCAGTGGATGACAAAATCTTTTATCTTAGCGCTTCCCGTATTGGGATTGCTGTCGTCGTGTAACCCTACTGAGATTACTGGTACTGGTGTCAAGAGTAACGTCGTTACGAATGACGGTACATTTGATAACAAAGCATACATCTACGCTGAAAATCCTACGATTGTTGCAGGTAGCGATGTTTCATTCTCAAATGTAAACATTGCAAGATATCTGGAAAAAACTCCTGTCCTTATCAATGATCCATCAAAGAATAAACTTACTGCCGATTGCACATTAGATGTATTTGCTGGAACTAATACAGTTAATGATTGTCTGAAGATTCGTCCAAACTCCACTTCTCCTGATTTGGATCTTAATCGTAAATCTGATCGCACATTTATTTTCGATCCAGGTACTCCTGAATTTTATCAGGTCAATGCTCTTTATCATGCGAATCAAGGTGCAAATAAATTCTTCGAGAAACTTGCTTATGCCTATAACGTCATTCGCAGTACTCCAGGAATTCCAAGATCAATTCCTTCTTATCTGAAGGATACGGAAATGTTCTGGCTCAAGGCCACAACAGAAACAGAATCAAAAGTTTTCAAAAAGAATTATCTTACTATCTACTCTCAGTGTGAATTTGAGGCCAACGCATTCTTCGATGCGGCCGGACCTTCAATTTGTCTTGGTAAAATTGCAAACGCTCCAAAATTTAATATTGTTCAGGATCCATCAATTCTCTATCACGAGCTTGGTCACGCTCTCGTTGCTGTGATGATGAACCTACGAAATGGAACAAGGGATATGTTTGGTAATTACAGTTATCATCCATTCAGAACGAACCTTGGTACATATGGTTATGATGAAGGTGGTTCAATTAACGAAGGTATCGCTGACTACTACAGCTTTGTGATGAGAGACCGTGAAACGATCGGTGAATTTGGACTCGTGCCTCTTAATTCTGTTCGTCCATTGAGTGAAACAGCTCCTGGTCATATTACCGGAATCTCGGAAACATCAGAGGGAAGACTCTCTTATCCTCAATACCTACTCTACAATCCAAATGCTCCTGATTCACCAGAAGAAGATGTCCACTATGCCGGTGGGATCATGACTCATTATCTAGTGGCACTAACGAAGTCTCTCAAAACGACATGTAACATCGACCCTCAGGCCAATAGCCATGAAGTCGCAACTTCATATGTAATGCTTGTTCTTGCAGAAACACTTAGTGAGCTCGGAGACTTAAAGGCCCGCGGTATCGATATGAGTTCTGGTTTCCCTTATACTACGGCAAATGTGTATTTCAACAACCTCGATGAAACAAATTCCTTCCTATGGTCTCAGATTGTAAACCCTGTGACATACAGAAGATTTATGCAGGTTTTCAGTAAGAACATCTATAAATATATCTCCAGAAATCTTTGTACAGGTTTTGATAAGAACATGTCTGAGAAGCTTCTCGACGATTACGGACTCCTTCTCTTTAAGACTTATAACAACAACAATAACTCTACTAAGAGCCGAGCTGTGACATACTCAAATGTCTCTGGAGCAGGAACATTTGCTTCATGGAGTACGACTCTTCAGACTGTTTCAGAAGACAACAGAAGGAAATCAGTTCTTATCTCTAAGAACATGGTTGATCTAGCTGCTAAAACAGATGCTTTCCCTAATCGTGTAGGTTTTTACATCATCGACAGTCCAACAGAGATCCAGGACTTCCTGAGTGTTCTCTTGTTTAAAGGATATACTGTCCCACTATCAACGAAGGTTGCGAGTACGGTTTACAACAACAGTAATATTCGCGTTTCTCCAGGAGAAATCGTTGGTGTCATTCCAAATCTTGTCAATAACTCAAACAGTACAATGGCAGGAGTAAAACTTCTGGCCACAGACTGGGATCACGTTCATATCACTGAAACGGCTTCCGGGAATTTCAAACCATGTGTATTTGATTCGGCCACAACAGTTGATCAAGGTGGAGAAGCAGGAAATACCTGTGCCACGACTCAAATGAATTACACACGTCTCATCCAGAATGGAAACTCATTCCCTTCTGAAGCCGCCGCTCCGATTTGTCTGGTTCAGCTTGAAGAAGGCGAAAGTACTCGTTGGGTTTCACAAAACGAATTCAGAAAGAAACAGGGTCTTTCGCTACTTGATAGTGACTGCCTCGGTTATAGTGCCAATGGGACGAATGACAATGACTTCACATTCAATCCTCATGAATGTCTTGCTCGATTCCTGCCAGGAGCGAACCAGGCATCATTCTCTAAGATTGATCCGCAAAAAACATATTACGAATCTGTCGTAAAAGAAACGAAGGCGGGAATCTTCAACCCAGGTAACGTTATGTTGCTTGAAGTGAATAAATGGATTCCACCTGGAACGAAATTCAGATGCAGAATGCGCGCAAAATTCAGTAACTGCTCTGACTGCTATACTGATCCAGACGCTGGCGTCACTAGCTTGAACGATGACTATATCGATGGTGAATTGAATGGTCATAAGCCTTACAAGATTATCAATTTCGAATTTGATGTGAATGACTAATAAACGGATCATCTCTTTATCAGTCATTCTCCTGATCATAGGTGCCATCATCTTTCTCCTCCGCGAGAAGCCTCCACTACCTGTTGCTCAAATCCCAAAGAAGCCTGCTCCTGAAACTCACGTCATTGATGAAGTAAATCTCAAATACGACGGAAAAAAAGTCATGGGACTTCCAGCAGGTAATGAAGTTGCTACGATCAGAAAACTAAAAGTTGCCAATCAAGCGACAGAAAACTGGAAACCTGCACTGGAGAAAGCACTTGTTGCCCAGGGCGGAGGTACAGTAAAAGATATCCAAATTCAAAAACTCGACTCATTTATTTGGACAGAAAGTGGCGTGGCTCTCTATGTTGAAACTGTCAAAATCACTCTGAAAAACGAACAGAATTCGCAAGTCTCATTCAACGCGATGGTTGACTCTGAAACAGGTAAAATTCTTAAAAATTGGAATCAGCCAGTGATTGATAATTTTGATAAAAAAGATAATTTTAAAGTCAAAATTGATCCACGTTATCTCAACGACTAATCTTTCGATTTTCCCAAGTTGAATTCTGAATTTGAATCAAGTTACCCTTCTTTTACATGGAGGTTCCCTTGAAAACATACCCTATTAAATCATCTACTGTGGTCATTACCGGTGCTTCAAGTGGAATTGGTAAAGCAGCTGCCTTGTTATTCGCGCGGGAAGGGGCCAATGTTGTTCTTGCCGCCAGAAGCGATACTCTCCTTCAGGAACTGGCCAGTGAATGTGAAAATCTCGGAGGAAGCGCAGTTGCTGTCGCAACAGATGTCACAGATAAAGAATCTGTTCAGCATCTCTTTGATACAGCTATGGCGGAGTTTGGAGACGTGGATGTCTGGATTAACAACGCGGCAGTAGGGGCCGTAGGACATTTTGAAGACACTCCCCTTGAAGCTCATGAACAAGTTATCAGAACAAATCTTTTGGGACCTCTCTATGGATCTCATATTGCCGTCACTCATTTTAAAAATAAAAAGAAAGGCATCATCATCAATACAAACTCAACCGGAGCATTTGTCGGCAATCCCTACACTATTTCCTATAGCGCGAGTAAGTTTGGATTGAGAGGTTTATCTGAAGCTTTGAGATATGAACTAAAAACTTTTCCTGAGATTTTTGTCTGTGATATTTATGCAGGTTTTGTAGATACACCGGCCTTTTCACATGCGGGGAATTACATAGGTAAAGAGATCAAACCAGCAAAACCTTTAGTTGATCCTGAGAAGGTGGCAAGAACGATGATTAGTCTGGCCAGAAGACCAAGGGCAAGTGTTCATCTGGGTGTGCAGGATAGGTTCGGAAGAATTGGGCACTTTATAAGTTCTGAACTAACTGGTTTCTTTATGGAAAAGACCATGTCGACTTACTTCAAGAGAGCAAGGCCGGTCGAAAAATCAGACGGGAATCTCTTCGCGCCTGACTACGACCGGACTTTTATTCACGGTGATTTATCTTAAATCTGAGTCGCTTTTTCTTTTAATTTAGCATCAAGCTCTTCAATTAATTTCGTATCAATCTTTGGAACAAGTCCCTGTGGATCAACCTGAAGTGCGAAATCTTTTGAGAAGAACTCTCTCAGAGCATTCATATCGCCCTGATACACTCTCTTCACAGTATCGCTTTCAGAAGTTAATCCGAAGTATGAAAGAATCGATTTTGAAAGCTGTGGCAGATATGGAGAGAAGAAAGTTCCGATCACAAGTACATAGGCCGCAGATATCGCAATAGTCTCTTTTGCTTTCTCAGGATCAGTCTTAAATTCAGTCCATGGTGCACGTTCAGTGATGAACTGGTTAACTTTAGAACCAAGACCCATGAGGTGTTCCTGACCACGCTTGATCTGATAAGAGTCAAGTAGCTCATGATATTCTTTGATAAACGTTTCAACTTCTTTAACGTGACTTTCAAAGAACGGAGCAAATTTATCCTTGCTGATTCCTTCAGGGAATTTTGAAGCAGAGAATTTCATCGCACGGTTGATGAAGTTACCAATGTTGTTTGCAAGCTCAGAATTGATTTTAAGCTCAAGACCTTTCCATGTGAAACTTGAATCACTCGTTTCCGGAATAAGTGAAGTTAAGTAGAAACGAAGTGCGTCTGAACCGAACTGGTTAATGGCTTCTTCTGCATCTACGTACCAACCCTTTGATTTAGAGAATTGCTTCCCTTCAAGGTTTACGTATTGGTTTGCCGGAAGATCAGAAACCGGATTCACAAATCCAGTTCCAAGACACATCACAGGGAAAATGATCGAATGGAAAATGATGTTATCTTTACCAATGAAATTGACGATCGTTACGTCTTTATTTCCCCACCAGTCTTTAATGTGATCTTCTTTTGATCCGCTTTCTTTGAGGAACTGAGCTGTATTTGAAACGTATCCAATAGGAGCATCAAACCACACATAGATCTTCTTCCCTTTTGCTTCAGGAAGAGGAACATCAATACCCCAATCAAGATCACGCGTAATCGCACGATCAACAAGATTATCTTTTGTGAGTGACTCAACGAAAGGAACGACGTTTTTTCTCCATACTGGTTTTCTTGTTTCAAACCACTTCTGGAACTTCTCGTGCATTTTAGAGAGCATGAGATACCACTGGAATGAATCAACCGCTTTAACATCCTTTGATCCGCAGAATTTACAAACTGGTTTCAAAAGTTTCAGAGGATCAATCCATGTACCACATGATGGACATTCATCACCACGCGCTTCAGGATAGTGACAAACGTAACACTCACCTTCCACGAAACGATCGGGAAGCATATTATGACAACTCTGACACTGAAGTTGCTGCTCGTTTTTCTTTTCGATCAACCCTTTGCCAAGAAGATCCTTAAACCAAGTGAGAGTTTCCTCTTTGTGATAAGGAGCAGAAGTCTGGCCGAAAAAGTCGAATTTAATATCGTATTTCTCAAACAGATCTTTGTGAGTTTTGTGCCACTGATTTACATACTCCTGGTAACTGATCTTCGCTTTCTGAGCGTTCTGCATGATGGCAACACCATGTTCATCAGATCCAGAGATATGAATGGCCTTCTCGCCCTTCATCTTTTTATGTCTCGTAAAGATGTCTGCAGGTAAATAAACTCCTGCTATGTGACCAAAGTGAATAGGCCCGTTGGCATAAGGGAGAGCTGACGTGATCAAATACTTCATATAACCTCAAAAAAGGGTATTTATAGGTGAAATAAGAATACAAAGTAAGGTCTTTTTTGTCTTTTGATTTTGACACTTTAGCCCCCCTTTTTTATTCTCCAAGTCACATGATCAATCTCAATGGCCTTAACCCAGAACAACGCGAAGCTGCCGAAACGGTCGAAGGTCCGGTTTTGATCCTCGCCGGAGCTGGTTCGGGTAAAACTCGTACAGTAACGTATCGAATCGCTCATATGCTGGTGAATCTGAAGATTCCCGGAAAACAAATTCTCGCGGTGAGTTTTACCAATAAAGCTGCGGCAGAAATGAAAGAACGAGTCTCTCATCTTGTAGAAGCTCGTCAGCGCAAAGGTGTAACTCTTTCGACTTTCCACTCTTTAGGGATCAGAATTCTTCGCGAAGATATTCACCATCTCGGTTACAACAATCTCTTCACGATCTATGATCAGGCCGACCAGATGAGTATCGTGCGTGAAGGTTTGAAGAACTATCGCTCAAATAAAACTTACGATCGCGGCATCATCATGTCGAAAATCGGACTCCTGAAAAACCAGGGTATCTCTGCGGACGAATTTCCAAAATCAAAATATTACGATCCGGAAAATAATTACGACGGTGCCACTGAATACGTTTATCACTTTTATCAAGAAAAGCTTCAGTTCTATAATGCTCTCGATTTCGATGACATTCTCTTTCTCGTGGTAAAACTTTTTGTCAATTTCCCTGAAGTTGCAAAAAAATACTCTGAAAGATTCAAGTACATCATGATTGATGAGTATCAAGATACAAACTCACTTCAGTTCTCTTTGATTCGAGCTCTCACTAGTACTCATAACAACATTTGTGTTGTGGGTGATGATGACCAGGCGATTTACGGTTTCCGTGGCGCCGACATTTCGAACATCTTGAATTTTGAGAAGCAATACAAAGACGTTAAAGTCATTAAACTCGAAATGAACTATCGTTCGACGTTTCCGATTCTTGATCTCGCAAACCAGGTGATTAAAGAAAACGTTAACCGAAAAGATAAGACGATGCGTACGACTCAAATGGAAGGTGCTCTTCCTCAGTTGTGGGCAGCTGGCGACTCAGACCATGAAGCGGCCATTGTGATTGAAGAGATCATTAAACTTCAGTCCAATAGTGTTCCTCTCTCTGAAATTGCAATCCTCTATCGTTCAAATACTCAAGTACCACCTTTCGAGGATCAGCTTCGTATCGGACAAGTTCCCTACAACATCATTGGCGGTCAGAAGTTTTACGAGAAAAAAGAAATCAAAGATATCATCGCCTACATGACCCTCATCCAGAATCCACGTGATGAGCTTGCTCTCCGACGTATTTTGAACGTTCCTAACCGCGGAATCGGTTCGGTAACCTTAAATAAGAATCTGGAGAAAGCTCAGGAACAAAAGCGTCACCTGTATCAGGTGCTGTGTGATGAAGAAGATCATGAAGGAATCAAGACGTTCATCGAAACGATCAAAAAGTTTCAACGCTTTTTCAATGAACAGAATCTCGTGACTTCGATCAATCAGTTGATTGAAGACCTGAATTACTATGACTTCATTGAAAAGAGTTATGATCAGTCCAAACTTGCTCAACGTAAGAAAGACGATGTGAAAAACTTCATCCTTGCAGCTGATCGATTCCAGGACAGATATGCTGAGGAAGCAACTCTCAAAAACTTCGTTGAGAGACTCCTTCTGGCAGATGCACACGATGCTAACGGTCCGGGAGATGGCTTTAAAAAGAACGAAGTGACTCTCATGACTCTTCATGCTTCAAAAGGTCTTGAGTTCGATTACGTGTTCCCTGCAGGTATGGAAGAAGAACTTCTTCCACATAAAAAAACAATCGTTGAAAACTCTGATATCAATGAAGAGCGACGTCTGTGTTACGTGGGAATCACGCGTGCACGCAAGAAACTCATCATGACTCACGCTAAAGAAAGAAAAATGTACGGTAAAATGATTCCAAGATTTAAATCACGTTTTGTGGTTGAACTTGGTCATTGTATTAAAGAACTCGATCGCACAAACTTCGGCGACATGTCTGAAGACGAAGTGAAGGACTTCAAAAAAAGTTTCTTCGGTAACCTCATGGATACTCTTAAATGAAACTTTTTGATCTCATCACCCAATTCCACAACTGGCTTTCAGACAAAGACTTTATCTGGTGGCCATTTTCATTCCTTCGTCCCGAACCAAACGTCCCAATGACCTTTAAACTGACTTCACTCATGACCGCATGTTTCGGCGGTCTCGCATTCGTCATGTTCACCATTATGGCCATTATGAACAACGCATTCACCGCAGACACCGCTTTCCAGACTTTCCTCTTCTGCTTCCTCGGCTTCTTCCTCTGGTTCAACATCGTCACAAAACCATTGTGGAACCGCCGCGCCCGCACCCTCTCGAAATAATTTCCCCGCTCCCATACCACCGTTCACCGCTCAGGGTTTCATTTGGTCTGCAAATTCAAGAAGCTCAGCGAATTTATCGCCGAGGCATACCTTTATGGTATGTTGAGGCGAGAAATTAGCGTAGCGCCGCCGAAGTTGCTGTCCAAATGGAAGCCGTAAAAAGAAAAAGGCCATCCATGGCCTTGGGATCCATCCTTGGAAGACTATCTTCCTGACGGTCAAATTTTATTTTTTATTTGATGGTGGAGCAGTATCTTCTAATTCTTCAGGAATCATGTTGCCTGAAGTGTATCCAGTGATTGTGAAACCACGTGGAAGATAAAGTCCGAGAGTGAGAAATGAGATGAGAATATCTTGAGGATTTTTCTGTTCGTAGATGATGACTTTTGAAATGCCATCGTATCCAGCTTGTCTTACTTCTTCATCGATGAAAACTTCATGTTGCTCAGGCTCGACACCCCAGAAATAGAAATGTCTGTGGCCGACGATTGAAACTTCTTTCTGATGTTTTGGATTTCCTTCGAAAGTTACAGGGATGGAATTTTTTGAACGAAAGTGAATTGTCGTACAACCAGTGACTGCAACCAAAAGAAATAAAGAAAGTATTTTCATATACTTCAATTCTTTAGTTGCGGTCACAACTTGTCAAAATTTTTTTTAGTCGTGATTAAAAGTCGGCTTCTTTTTTTCCATCATTCCATCGAGTGCTTTGAAGTGGTCCGATGAACGTTGAGTGATTCCTTGATAGGCCGCCATCAGTTCTAGATGTGAATTAAGATCGTTTTGATAGGCATGTACGACTGATTTTTTAGTCATTTGCAAGGCAATTGGTGGAAGAGATGCAAGCTGCTCAGCAAGTGATTCAGTTTTGTTTTTGAGTTCTTCCTGTAGGACCACTTGATTAACGAGTCCCATTTTCAGTGCTTCTTCGGCCGAAAAAGATTTGCACGTCAAAAACATTTCCATCGCTTTTCCAAATCCAATCAAACGGGTCAGGAAGAAAGCTCCTCCATCACCTGGAACCAATCCAACTCTCGCAAACGTTTCTGCAAATGTGGCTTCCGTTGAAGCGACTCTAAGGTCACACATGGCCGCCAGATCACAACCTGCACCAACTGCTGCTCCATTCACCATGGCGATAATGGGAGTCTTGAGCTGAGCGATTGTTTGCGGAATTTGCTGAATGCCTGCCTGATAAGCTTCGCGAAGTTCGTTTGATTCACCAGCAAACATTCCAGTCTTGCCTTTCATCGCTTTGACGTCGCCACCTGCACAGAAGTTTTTGCCCGCACCAGTAAGAACGATAACTCGAATTTGGTTATCGATATCGGCATGTCTCAGTACCTCTACGAGTCCTTTGACCATGCTGGTAGAATAAGCGTTACTTGCATCCGGTCTGTTTAAAGTTATCCAAAGTGTTTGATTCTTTTTTTCTACAATAAGATCTTCAAATGCTCTGAGATAAAAGTTCATACCTTTCCTGTATTCAAATAAGCTTTTAAAAATTTTGAATCTGTCTGACGATTAATTTTCTCGAGGATAAACTTCGAGGCTGCAGCTAATTTGGCAATGTCGATGCCAGTGTCAAGCCCCTGAGAATGCAAAAGATACCAAACGTCTTCCGTTGCCACGTTTCCTGTAGCACCCTTAGCGTAAGGGCATCCACCAAGACCACCTGCAGACGAATCAAACGTTGTAATTCCTTCTTCAAGCGAGGCATAGATATTTGTGAGGGCCATTCCTCGAGTATCATGGAAATGCATGGCAATTTTACCGATAGGGAATTCATTGTTCAGGGCACGGATGTAACCGCGAACTTGCTGAGGAATAGCTACACCGATAGTGTCTCCCACAGAAACTTCATAAACACCTAGTTCAAAAAGTTTCTTAGTAACACTGATCAGTTTTTCCACGCTCATTGTGCCCTCGTAAGGACAACCAAACGCCGTAGAAACATAACCACGAATCATCACATTGTCTTTTTTGGCAGCTTCACAAACTTCTTTCATTCGTTCGAAACTTTCATCAACTGTTGCGTTGATGTTTTTCTTCGTGAATGAATCAGAGGTCGCTGTAAAAATGGCGATTTCTTTCACACCCAGCGATCTCGCTGTCTCATAGCCCTTAAGATTTGGAACGAGACACGGAAAGCTGACTCCCTTCCCACCTAGCTCATTATTTACTTTTGTGAAAAGTTCAACAGCATCTGCCATCTGAGGGATTGCGGGAGCTTTAACAAAACTTGTAACTTCAATTGATTTGAGTCCTGCTTCGGACAAAGCAGAGATGAACTGAAACTTGTCTTCAGTGGCCAGAATACTTTTCTCATTTTGGAGACCGTCTCTTGGACCTACTTCAACAATTCTGATCATTATTCCACCTCAGCAAGTGTGACTCCACCTTGCACAAGTTCGCCGACCTTATAATTGATCTTTTTAACTTTGCCGTCTTTATCAGAACGAATAGAGTGTTCCATCTTCATTGCTTCAAGAATCAAAATAGGCTCACCCTTCTTAACTTCAGTACCTGCCTCTTTTAAAACCTTGAAAATCTTCCCAGGCATTGGCGAAGTCAAACCACCCGCATGGGCGCCGGCTTTCTTCATTTTTTTCCCGGCAACAGAGCCGATCGCTTCACGGCCATTGGCCATGATCATCGCATCACCATCTCGATTTGGAGTGCCAACAGCGGCCTTAAATCTGCCATTGTTATCGAGAATCATTTCAGAACCGTCTTTGGAGACGAGCATATAAAAATGGTTCTTCCCATTCAGCACGAAGCTAACTGAATCACCGTTATGTTTATAGTCCTGAACTTTGATTTCCTGACCATTAATTGAAAATGTTTTTTCCATATTAGTTCCTGAATCCAGTTAACTCAGTCCATGGAGTTTTAAGAGTCTCACTTACACTCGTTGAAGCTTTCTTCGTTCCTGCAAAACTAAGCGCCGCGATCATGTCTGCAAAATCCTGATCACTAAATGCTTTAGGTTCAAGATCTGCTTTATGATCAGGAATGAAGTGAGTATGTGTGTGTCCACTCACAAAGTTTTTGTGAGCTAGAATACGTTTTAAATAATCGCGATTTGTCTTCACGCCCAGAAAAAGTACTTCATCAAGACTATGAATGCTTTTTGAAATAGCAATGTCCCGAGTTTCACCCCAGACAACAAGCTTCGCAAGCATGGGATCGTAGTTCACTCCGACCTCAGTACCATCCAGGAAACCGCAATCAAGGCGAACATCTCTTAATGTCGGAGTTCCGATTCTCTCAATCTTCCCAATTGAAGGCATGAAATTATTGTCAGGATCTTCTGCATAAATTCTGCATTCAATCGCCTGACCTTTTTGTTTGATATCAGATTGTTTCAGAGGAATTTTATCACCTTGAGCAACCATGATTTGATACTTCACAAGATCGTGCCCAGTCACCATTTCTGTTACCGGATGTTCAACCTGAAGACGAGTGTTCATCTCCATAAAATAATAGCTTCCATCCTGGGCCATGATGAATTCAACCGTACCGGCGCCACGGTAGTTGATACCTCTGGCAATCTCGACTGCCGTTTCACAGATTTTAAGACGAAGTTCCTGACTCATATTCGGAGCAGGAGTTTCTTCAACCACTTTCTGATAACGACGCTGAATCGAACATTCACGTTCAAAAAAATGCAAATGATTGCCATGAGTATCCGACATCAATTGAACTTCAATGTGACGCGGATTCACTACGTATTTTTCAATGAGAACTTTATCACTCGAGAAAGATTTCAAGCCTTCAGACTTCGCTCCTCTGATTGATTCCAGAAGTTCTGAATCCTGATGAACAATTCTCATTCCTTTACCACCGCCTCCGGCAGAAGCTTTGATAAGAACCGGGTAACCGATTTTCTTCGCTTCCTTCATGAGGTTTTCATCAGACTGATCATCACCGTGGTATCCGGGAGTGAGAGGAATCTTGATTTTTTCAAGAGCCTTCTTCGAACCGATCTTATCACCCATTAGCACTATAGATTCAGGAGTAGGGCCAATGAAGATGATCCCCGCTTTCTCAACCATTCTCGCAAATTCTTCATTCTCCGAGAGAAATCCGTATCCCGGGTGAATGGCATCAGCGCCAGATTTTTTCGTTACTTCAATCAGTTTAGCTTTATTCAAATACGTATCTGAAAGAGCTCCTGATCCTAATGAATAGGATTCATCAGCAAATAAGGCATGAGGAAGATTCTTGTCGTCTTCAGCATAAACTGTAACAACTTTGATTCCCATTTCCTTAGCTGTTTTCAAAACTCTTAATGCAATTTCGCCGCGGTTAGCGACGAGAATTTTTTTGATTTTCATTATTTTATCCAGCTTGGTTTATCTTTTGAAAGAAGTGCTCTCATTCCTTCCTGACCTTCAGCACTCACACGTCTCTCTGTAATCATGTTGCACGCAAAGTCCTCTGAAGCTTTTAAATTCTTCATCACTCCACGTACGAGACGTTTCGCTTCTTTGGCAGCTTCAGGACCAGCAGCGAGAAACTT
The DNA here is from genome assembly GCA_040376635.1 of Halobacteriovoraceae bacterium. Lineage (GTDB taxonomy): Bacteria > Bdellovibrionota > Bacteriovoracia > Bacteriovoracales > Bacteriovoracaceae > Peredibacter. Next base: position 4,223 of record JBEIQF010000008.1, on the reverse strand, counting down.
TTTCACAACTTCATTCACTTTGTTATCAAGTTCAGTGATATCGCATGTCTCATGAACCAGACCCATGCGTTTTCCTTCTACTGCATTGAATCTCTCTCCTGAGAGCATCCACGCTCTGGCATTTGATTCTCCAATTTTAGAAATGCAATAAGGAGAAATCACCGCAGGAATTAATCCGAGTCTCACTTCCGTGAATCCCATCAAAGCATCTTCATTGGCGATAACATAATCACATACGCTCACAAGACCTACGCCGCCGCCTAATGCATGACCATTAATTCTTCCGATAACCGGAACATCACAGTCGTTAATAGCAGAGAACATTTTGGCCAAACGTTTAGAGTCCTTGAAGTTTTCCTCTTTCGTGTAGTCCTTCATGGCCTTCATCCAGTTAAGGTCAGCACCTGCACAAAAGCTTGAACCTCTGCCTGAAAGAATAATGAGTCTTTCATTTTTAAATGACTCAAAAAGAGAAATCATCTCTTCGATAAGTTCAGCATTAAAAGCATTATGAAGATCCGGTCGATTCAACCAGACTTCCTTCACACCTTTTTCTCTTTCAACAACTTCTAGATATTTCATCATTACATCCTGAAGACGCCCCAACGAGGGTCCTGGAATTCTTCGTTATGAGTTACACTTAAACACAATCCAAGAATGTCTCTTGTCTGTGTTGGATCAATCACACCATCATCCCAAAGTCGTGCAGATGAATAATAGGGAGATCCTTCTTTTTCATATTTATCAAGAATCGGCTGCTTGAATGCAGCGACCTCGGCATCACTCATTTGGGGTTTGCCTGCAGCTTTCAAACCATCCTGCTTAACAGTCGCAAGAACATTCGCCGCCTGCTCCCCACCCATCACTGAGATACGAGAATTAGGCCACATGAAAAGGAATCTTGGACTGAAGGCCCTTCCGCACATCCCGTAGTTACCAGCACCGAAAGATCCACCAATCACAATCGTGAACTTCGGAACTTTAACCGTAGATACGGCAGTTACGAACTTAGCTCCGTGTTTTGCGATACCTTCGTTCTCATATTGTTTACCAACCATGAAGCCAGTAATGTTTTGAAGGAAAATAAGTGGGATTTTTCTTTGTCCACAAAGCTCAACAAAGTGAGCTGCTTTCTGAGATGATTCAGAAAAAAGAATTCCGTTATTCGCGACAATCCCAACCATGTACCCATGAATTTTTGCAAATCCCGTTACAAGTGTAGTGCCGTATCTTTCTTTGAATTCCTGAAACTCTGAACCATCCACTAGACGAGCAATAATATCTCTCACATCGAATGGCTTACGAGTGTCCTGAGGGATGATCCCGAAAATCTCTTCTGCTTTATAGAGGGGAGCTTTCACCTCACCCTTGATAAATTTTCCAGGATGCTTTGATTGATAATTCAAAGTCGCGACAATATTTCTCGCGTGCTCAAGAGCATCTTCTTCGGTTTCAGCAAAGTGATCGGCCACACCAGATTTCGAAGTATGCACATCTGCACCTCCAAGATCTTCAGCACTCACCTCTTCACCAGTCGCAGCTTTCACAAGAGGAGGTCCACCAAGAAAAATTGTTCCGTTGCCTTTTACGATAATCGTTTCATCACTCATCGCTGGAACGTACGCTCCGCCTGCTGTACATGATCCGCATACAACGGCAATTTGTGGAATACCAAGCGAAGACATCTGCGCCTGATTATAAAAAATTCTTCCGAAGTGTTCTTTATCCGGAAACACTTCATCCTGCTTAGGAAGGAAGGCACCGCCAGAATCAACCAGGTAAATACATGGGAGTTTATTTTCAAGTGCAATTTCTTGCGCTCGTAAATGCTTCTTCACTGTTAACGGAAAATAAGTTCCACCTTTAACAGTCGCATCGTTGGCCACAAACAAACATTCCACACCATGAACAAGACCAATGCCTGTCACCATCCCGGCACCCGGTACATCTTCATCATAAACGGCTTCGGCCGCTAAAGTAGAAAGTTCAAGAAACGGAGATCCTGGATCGAGAATTTTCTCAATACGTTCACGTGGTAAAAGTTTTTTGCGAGCTTTATGTTTTTTGACAGCATCATCACCGCCACCCTGACGAACTTGCGCAATTTTCTTTTTTAGTTCATTTGCGAGTCCGCGATTGAATTCAGCATTTAACTGGAAGTCTTTTGAATTGATATCAATATTCGAGGCCAGAACTTGCATGAGATCCCCAATTTTGTGAATAAAAATAACAGTTTAAGTCTAACGTGAAGATGAGAAGGGTGACAACGATTTGGGCTCAGCGGTAGAGAGATAAATTGTTATTAATTAACCCGTTAATGAAATACTGCAAGTAGGCCTTAAGAAGAGGATTTTCGGGCAAATTCTCGCCCTCAATCATGGCGCCTGTCTCCCAATCATAGGAATACTTCTTATCAAGCGTGTAAACCGTATCATCGGTCGCGAGATAAAACGTGCTTCCGTCCGCGAAATTGATTGCTGCGCCTTCATCGCCGGAATAAGCACTCACACTTGTTGCTGGCAGTTCGCCTTCCACTTCCACCATATCCAACACCGTTTTCGGAATATCCGAATGTTGAGTCACTTTATTCAACTCAACCTTCTCTCCCCCTACGATAATCAGCGGAACGCGGTATCTTCCCACGAGATTCTGGTATTTTTTTGTTTCAATTTTTTGCGAATGATCTGAAGTAATAAGGAAAACCGTATTCGCAAACCACTTCTCTTTTTGAGCTGACTCAAAAAACTTTCGAAGCGCAAAATCCGTGTAACCAACACTTTCATGAATCTCGAGATGTCCCTTCGGGAACTTCCCTTTAAATTCTGCCGGTATTGTATACGGTTGATGAGAACTCAGAGTGAAAACCCCCGCAAGAAACGGCTCTTTCATCTGAGTGATATTTTTCACAACATATTGAAGATAGGGCCCGTCAAAAACGCCCCATGTCCCATCAAAATCTGAGCTGCCGTAATCATCTCTCGCAAAATATTTCTCAAACCCATTTGCAAGTGTGTACGACTCAAATCCCATCGTTCCACGAGCACCCGCATGGAAAAAATAATTCGTGTATCCAGCATCCTTCAGGATTTTAGGAAAACATGAAAACTTATTTCCGGAATAAATGGATTTACTGACAGGCTCATCTAACAAAGACGGAAGACCACAAAGAATTGATGGAAGTGCCTCAATCGACCTTCTTCCATTCGCTAAATGCTTCGGAAGAAAAGTATGATTTTTCATGAGCTCACTTAAAAAAGGTGCATACCCTTTTTCAACGTATTCACTCGAGAAGCTCTCAAGAATAATCAGAACAACATTTGTATTTTTCTTACCTTGAAATCCATCTCTGAAATCTCTCTGATTAAGAATGATATTTTTTGCTTCATCAGAACTTGAAAAATACTTCAGAGGTTTCATCTGCGTATTCTTAAGCGTCCTCAAAAAATGATAAGGACTATTAAGAACCAGATGCCCCAATTCATTTTTTCCCTGTATGAAGGCAGACTGCACATTAATTGATTTGTGCTGTAATCCTCCACGGATCCCAACAAAACACAAACCGAGCAACAGGACGCCGCTGACATACGAGAACCATGTAGTCTTTCTATTTTTGAGAGTGAAAAATCGTTTATCAAAGAAATAAAACCCAACTCCAAAACTGATCGCGATGAATGGCAAATACCAATAGTTCAGCATGATCTGAGGAAGTTGTTCAAGAATGTCGTCTGTAATCACAAAGAAATCGAGACTCAAACGTTTCCCCATAAAAAGGAAAAGCTCAAAGTCATCAATCGCCACAATGAATGCGGCCGTATTCAAGAAAATAAAAAGCATTCTCTCGAATGTAATGAATCTATGATTAAAAGTTTTGATGAAACTAAGAAGAATCGGAACAACGTTCACTAATACAATCGCGGCCACATCAAAACGAATACCCATTAAGAAGCTCTCGAAGATCTCTTCCTGGGTAAATTGCTTATAAATGTTCAGGTGATAAAAATAGAACCCAATCCTCAGCAGAGAATAAGGAATCAATAGAAACAATAGTCGCTTTAGGAGGCGAACCTGTTGTGCTGAAAGCATTTGTCCCAAAAAAAAGAAAGCCCACATTTCTGTGGGCTTCTTTATAAAAATGGAGGGTGCATCTTGCTATTCTGACACCAAGTTCCCCTGGCACTACCTTCGCCGCAAGTGAGCTTGACTTCCAGGTTCGAGATGTTACT
>JBEIQF010000081.1:0-11154 GCA_040376635.1 Halobacteriovoraceae bacterium | reverse complement strand
TGTTCGGATAATAAAGATTACCCTGATGCGCCCACCACGGAAGAACTTGTGGTGAATATAAAGGTCCAAAATTTGCGAATGGATTATTCATCACAGGATTCTGCCAAACGAGGCACGTTGGATCATTCTGGATAGGATTCAAACGAGGAACACAGCTGTATCCAATATTTTGAGTCCACACTCTCATCATATTCGGGCCGCAGTTAATGATGGCACTTCCGAATGCATTAAATGAGAGAAGAAGCATGATGAGAAATTTCATTTCTTCACCATTTTCACAGCGAGATCCATATCTCTCTCTTTCACTGTGACTTTCTGGAAGAACTCACACCCTGCCTTATCACCGGCCCGGATCTGGTAATCACCAGGTTTAACATAAAACTTAAAAGTCCCGTTTTGCGGAACTTCCGTATGCATCAGAAGGAGTCTTTCTTTGTAGTTCTCTTTATCAAGCGACAGATACACCATCGCCTTCTCTGAACAACCAGGAGTTGCACTCACTTTGCCAGAAATAGAATCAGCAATGGACACGGCCATGGCATTCGAGATGAAAAGAATGGAGAAGAGTGCGTATTTCATCATCTCTATTATCGGATCAATCCGTGAAGAAACTGAACGCTAAGCACTGGACTGGAAGCGTCGGATAAAACTTTTGTCCTTTCTCTTGATTAACTTCAAGTCTCTGTCATAAACTGCCGAAAACTCATTATATTACACCACTCTCTGGAGCAAATATGGCGAAGACTATTGCCGACGGATTTTTTAATGATCCTCGTTTAGAAAAAGCAAAAAAACTTATTCAGGAAGCTTTATCAGAACACTCTGGTCACATCAAAGGTGTGAAGCCAGCAAATCCTGAACTCAAAGAATCCTACGATACACTTCTTAAAAAGATGGCAGAGTATCGTGGTGGAGCTCTCTTCTATAACTATCTTGGTTCAGGAATTGGTAATGGCCCGTTCGTAGAACTTGCAGATGGTTCAGTGAAATACGATTTCATCACAGGGATTGGCGTTCACTATATGGGTCACTCTCACCCAGGTGTTATCGATGCTCAAATCAATGGCGCGATTTCAAACACGGTGATGAACGGTCACCTTCAGCAGAATCAGGATACAGCAGGTCTACTTGAGCTTTTCTCGAAAGAAGCTTGTAAGTATGGAGCTGGAGTAAAAAACGTTTTCCTTTCTACATCAGGTGCGATGGCGAATGAAAACGCATTCAAAATTATCTTCCAGAAACGCTACCCTGCTGCGAGATTCTTTGCATTTGAAAAATGTTTCGCTGGTCGTACTCTAGGTATGGCATGGGTGACGGATAAGGCCGCTTACAGAGCAGGTCTTCCTAAGACTATCGATGTTGATTACATTCCATTCTATTGCGAAACAGATCACAAGGGATCAATTGAACTTGCTGTGAAAGCAATGAAAAAACAAATGGCACGTTTCCCTGGTCAACATGCAGGCTTCATCATGGAAGTTATTCAGGGTGAGAACGGATCGTGGGTTGGTAACACAGAATACTTCGAAGCCCTAATCAAAGTGTGTAAGGAAAATAATATTTCAGTACTCATTGATGAAGTTCAGAGTTTCGGACGTACGACAGAATTGTTTGCCTTCCAATACTTTAAACTTGATAAGCTCGTTGATGTTGTAGCTGTTGGTAAGAACTCTCAGGTTTGTGCCACTCTTTTCACAGACGATCACAAACCTAAGCCAGGTCTTATGTCTCAGACATTCACTGGTTCATCTTCTCAGATTGCAGCTTCTCACTATGTGATCAATCAGATCGTGACAGGTGGCTACTTAGGAGAGAACGGTAAGATCATGAAGCTTCACGCTCGCTTCAAGCATAATCTTGAAAAAATCTCTAAGAAACATCCTGATAAATTGCACGGTCCTTATGGTATCGGTGCGATGGTAGCGATGACCGTGTTCGGCGGTGATGAACCAAAATCGAAAGCATTCACGATCAAACTTTTTGAAAATGGTGTTCTTTCATTCATGGCAAGCGGTCACCCGACAACTCGTGTGCGCTTCCTGATGCCAGTCATGGTGACAGAAGAAAAACACATCGATGAAGTTTGCGAGATCATCGAAAAAACTCTTTCAGAGATCGTTTAATTATGTTCATCATCCGTCCTATTGCACAGAAAGACCTGGATGGATTGATGGAACTCCTGGAGAAATCCGGGCACGGATTGACGTCTCTTCCGAAAGATCCTGAAGTACTTAAAAAACGTATTCGTATGTCAGAAAGAAGTTTTCTTCACCGCGAGGATGGCCCCGGCGGTGAAGATTATCTTTTTGTGATGGAAGAGCTTTTCACAGGTAAAATCGTTGGAGTTTGCGCGATCATCTCGAAGATCGGCGGATTTGAGCCATACTATTTCTACCGTCTGGAAAAAACTCACCATGAATCAAAATCTATTCATGTGAAAAATGATGTGACTTCACTTCACTTCCATTTCATTCACAATGGGCCGGCAGAAATCTGCTCACTTTATCTTCATCCTGATTTCAGAAATTCACAGAACGGAAGATTTCTTTCACTTTCTCGTTTTCTCTTCATTGCAGAAAACAGAAAGTTTTTTGAAGATCAGGTGATTGCAGAGATGCGTGGGATGGTGAATGACTCAGGTCACTCTCCTTTCTGGGACGCTGTCGGGAAAAACTTCTTTAAGATCGACTTCCCAACGGCAGATTATCTTTATGTGAAGAACAAACGCTTCATTGAAGAGCTCATGCCGAAATATCCGATTGTGACGAATCTTCTTCCAGAAGATGCGCAATTCGTTGTTGGTAAGGTTCACCCCAATACTGAACCAGCGAAACGCATTCTCGAGCAGGAAGGATTCAGATTCTCAGGTCTCGTGGGAATCTTTGAGCCAGGTCCGGTTTTGATCGCTGACGTGGATAACATCCGTGCCATCAAAGAAAGTACTGTCGCTGAGATTGAAGAGATCTCGGAGAAGAATTTTAAATCGGAAATCTACATCGTTTCCCGTACAAGCGGCACGTTCCGTTCAGCTCTTGGTGGAGTCGTTAAACTGAAATCGGGCAAACTTAAGATTTCAGGCGTCACTGCTGCTGCGCTGAAGCTACGTTTGGGAGACAAAATCCGCTACGTATCGTTTAAACCGAAGTCAGCACCTGTTAAGAAAAAAGTTACTCCGAAAAAGAAATGACCGGAAGCTGCATTTTTGCTTGATAATCCCCTCTTAAAACTGATGAAATAGACCCTGAACAAATAACCATGAGGGTTTCATCATGAAAGCAATCTTAGCTCTTTGCTTACTTCTTACTTCTATTGCCTCTTTCGCTGCTGATAACAAGATCACACTTTTCGTTACTCTTAGCCCTGCAGGTTCTTTCAATGCTGTAAGTAACAAAGCTAAAGGCAATGTCATTAAGACTGGTGATTCTTTCACTGCTGATAAAATTTCAGTATCAATCGAGTCTTTCAAGACTGGCATCGATCTTCGTGATGAGCACACTTGGAAGCACATGAATTCTACAACTCATCCGAAAGCGGTACTATCTGACGTGAAAGGTTCAGGCGGTAAAGCAACCGGTACTCTTGAAGTGAACGGCGTAAAAAAACCTATCACGATGAGCTACGCAGTTGCAGGTCAGAACGTGAATGCTAAATTCACTGTAAAAGCTTCTGAGTTCGGCCTGAAAAAAGCTGAATACCTTGGTGTAGGCGTTGTAGATACAATCAACGTTGAAGCTGTTCTTCCGTACAAAGTTAAATAATTAATGAAGTTAGCGATCATCGCTCTCCTCTTATTTTATATCGGTTGTCAGGACTACAACTCCAACACGTTCGATCAAGACCGTTATGGTGATCTTGAACTCACTGGCAGCCAGAATTTCAAAGACTCTTACGCTATTCTTCAAACCAAATGCATGAACTGTCACCGCCACGCTCAGTGGGCCGGTTACACAGATGCTCAGGACTGGGTATCAAATGAGAATTTGATCACACCTGGTGGACCAGCTGGCGGTGGAGACTCCCAAGTTATTTTCCGTATTATCAATCATGGTGGAACTAGTTCAGACATGCCTCAAGGTGGATCGGCCCTTCCTGCTGCAGAATTTGATAAGCTCAAAGCCTGGGAAGCAGAATATCTATGAAGTTGATTCTCGCTATCCTCCTGGTTTTATTTTCAACATTCGCTTCTGCCTACACGCAGTTCATCGGTCACAGTTATACATCATGTCTTAACTGTCACTTCAATCCTTCAGGCGGAGGTCCGCTGAATGATTATGGCCGTGTAGTTTCTGCGACTCTTATTTCTTCCGGCGCACTTTATCCTGATTCATGGAGTGAAGAAAAAGTTGCTTACACTTCAGGCTTTTTGTTTCGTAAACCAAAACAGAATTGGCTGAGAACTCAAGTTAACTACCGTGGTTTCCAACTTGTACAAAATCCAGGTTCAACTCAGAATGAACAAAAACGCTGGATCAACATGCAGGCCGATGCACGCGCCATCGTGAAGTTCGGTGAGAATGATAAGTTCGTCGGTGTTGTTCAATACGGTTACGCTCCTCTTCCGCAGAACCTTGAAGGTGAGCAATCTGAATGGAGAAGCCGCGAGCATTACATCGGTTACCGTCCTACTCCTAAAGTCGGTATCTATGCCGGTATGATGGATAAAGCTTTCGGTATTAAAATTATCGAACACATTGCTTTCTCAAGACAGGCACCTGAAGTCACTCAGAACGATCAGGTTCATGGAGTGATGGGACATTACCTGGGTGAGCAATGGGAAATGTTCGCTCATGGATTTGTCGGGAACATGAATCAGGACGAAGAACTTCGCATGAAAGGCGGAAGTTTGATGGTTGAAAGAACTGCTTTTGATATTCACCGAATCGGTGCTTCAGTCATGAGCAGTAAAAATAATTTCCAGGATCTTCTCTCATACTCTGGTCACACAAGACTGAATTTGAAAGAAGGATCAGCCATCCTCGCTGAGATCGGACAGACGAATCGTAAATCTCAGAATGGTGCTGATGATAGAACGATGAGATACGGTCTTCTTCAGACTTATCTCCGTCCTTTCCGTGGATTGTATTTCCTGAGTAACATTGAATATTTTAAGCGTGACGTAAAAGAAAGTGACTACACAGTTCGCTGGGGACCAGGACTTCAATACTTCCCTATTCAGCGACTGGAGCTTCGCTTAGATGCCTATAATACAAGGAACTTTGCACCGACATCATCGACGAAAGATTCATGGATGTATCTGTTGCAAACGCACATCTGGTTATGATGAAGATTATCATTATTCTCATCATGTTTATGAATGTGGCCATCGCTAGTGATGTCACTGAAGCGTTTGAGAAGAAAGACTGGGTCCGTGTGACTGAAATCTATCGTGATCAGCCTTCTCGTGCATTCAACAAGAAAGAACTCGTTTATATCTCTTATTCATTAAGAAAGCGTGGTTTCTATCGCCAGGACATTAAGTTAAATGTCCGTCTGATCAAGCAGAACTATTCTAGTCAGCACAAGAAACTTGTTCGTGATATCAAGAATGCAGAAACAATTGATGGTGAAGAATATCCTGAAGCATTGAAGGTTCTTTATTGGAATCTCATGAATGACTATGGTCAGATTCTTGAAAGTTATAAAGACGCTTCAAAGCTTATTAAAAAGGATCATCAGCACTATTTGATGTTCTCCAAGATTCTTTCTGAGCTTGAATTCCGCGAAGGCAAAGTTGATAAATATAACGACAAGATCGTGGCGCACATCACTTACCTAGAGAACAGAGTTTATAAGTTCTCACGAAGTCTTTCGTTCCAGTATATGAGTTGGCAAAACGAATCGACTCTCAAAGGTCCTGGTACGAATACAGGTCTAGTCGTCACAAACCGCGGACTTTGTGCCGGTGGTGAGCTGGGTTATGAGAATGCCTTTTACCACTTCTATGTTGATGGATGTATGTTTGCCGGGTCTGGTGGTGTCTCGTCTGATTCAAGTTCAGCAATTACATACCGTCAGTCAAATGTACCAGCATATGGTGCAAAGTTTGGACCTGGTGCTTCGATGATTGTTTCTTCATCAGGATCAAGAATTGGTGTGAAACTTCCAATCATCTATACGATGCAGAAACTTCAAGAACCACAAAATGCGGCCTACAGTATTTCAGAAGACTCTCCACTTTCATTTGTGGGTTCACTTTACTCACGATGGCAGTTCAAAAAATGGTACATCCAGACGGAGTTTGGTCATTACATCCAGAAAGAGCAGACTTTTTGGGGACTTGGTTTAGGTAAAAACTTTTAGGAATTTATGAGCGTTAAAGAAAGATCGTGGACATCACTCCTTATTAATTCACCCTTCCAGTTTAAGCTTCTTAGCTACTTCGTAGGATTATTTATTCTTACGACTGCGACATTATACTCAACCACTTACTTGTTTTTCTGGAACATGAAAAACAAAGGGATGAGTGTTGGTATTCCTGAAGGTCATGTTTATTATCAGTTTTTGTTAAATCAAAAGCACGATCTCGATCTTCTTTTCATTGGACTAGCAGTGCTCAACTTCCTTCTACTGGTTGGAGTTGGGTTTATTGTTTCTCACCGTATTGCAGGCCCTATCCACAAGGTTAAGATTTTTCTTCAGGATCCAAAGAATCATGACAAAGTTCAGATGCGCCAGAATGACTTTTTTCAGGAACTAGGCCCGATCGTGAATGAACTTAAAGATAAGATTAAATGAGACTTTTACTTTTATTCACAATCCTCATTTCCGGATGCACTAAGACGGTTGAAGCTCCATCTGATGATTATGTCTTGATTGAATTCGCTTCAAAGCTCGAGGAAGACTACTCTAAGCTCAATCCTCCTCCGACTGAACAAAAGAAGTCAGAATAGTCATTCGCAAGACAATCTAAAATTAAATTCTAGTCATAAAAGAAATCGTAAATTTTCGGTATAATTTTACTTGGTGAAATATATGAAAGGAAATCTACTTTTAATTGATGATGAAGAAGAGTTGTCTGAAAGCATGAAAGAATTGTTCATGGATGAAGCTCAGGAAATCTTCACAGCTAACAATGGTCAGGAAGCTCTGGAGATTCTCGAGCGCAATGAAATTGACTGCGTTGTATCCGATATAAAAATGCCTGTAATGGATGGTTTGAAATTCATGAAGATTGCCCGCGAAAGAGGACATAGTCAGCCCATTATTTTTTTTACGGGACATGGTACAGAGCAATTGAAAAAAGAAGTGAGAGATTTGGGAGCAGCGGACTTATTAATGAAACCAAATTTTCTTATGTTGGAGCTCGCCATACGTAAACATATGGCGGCCCCGGAACAATTTACTGACCCTTACTAGTGCTTTCGAAAATCTTGTCGGCGGATGCAGCAACGAATCCCTGATAAAGCTCTCCATTCTTAAGTGGATACCTCTTAGCGAATTCATAGTAGCAAGCAGGAATAGTGAGTTTCCCATCTTCAAATTCAACTTCAATATTGTTGGCAAGAGTTGAAGACTGCTCAAGACAAACGTCTTTCGACCCCTTCACTTCACCACCACTTGCATTCAACTTCACGCCCTGATTTTTCAGGTAGTCATTGAGAACAGTGATGTCTGAGAAATTTTTAAGGCCGTTAATGAAAACTGTGAAATGGTTCGGGCGGTATCCAAAGGCAGACACCCATGCCGCGTAATCACTTTCTTTCATCAGTTCATTGTAAATTTTTGTCGATACTTTCCATGGACGACCAATAGAAACGAAATCGAACTGAGTTTCAAGTCCTGCCGGGATCTGGTTTATGAGATCGTTAACAGTCTTCTGCAAAGCTGGTGAGAATTCTTCAAGTTTTAATTCTGAGATGAAGATTTTAGGAAGTGATTTATCAGAATGCTCATAATGTTTTGCATAGAGCTTCTTTTCAGTGAAATGGTAGTCACCACCGTATTTATATCCCGCCTCGAGAAACGGTTTTGCCATAGCATCAACGTTTACACGTGGGTGATTAAAAGTTCTTAAGGCGATATGATCGTTCTGAATCTTTTCACCCTGGTTAACGAAGAGATCAGAGATCTTTTTCGCCATAGGATTGATCGTAATGTAGTCCTGCCACATTTTATCCAACAAAGCTGGTAAAGTTTTAACTGTCATATAAGTCTCCTGAATGTCCAACATCCTACCAGAAACCCAATGGCCAGGGAATGCTCTATATCACTTTAACTCTCTGTATTATAGTGGGATATTTGTCCGAAAAGGAGTAGAATGGCTGCATTCTAAGAGAAGGAATTCATATGCAAATGCAGTTAAAAGGCGATTACTTTGACGGCCGATTCACGGGCCATGACTTATCAAAAGCTCAGGAAAAAATCTTAAAGCGCTCACCCGCAGACCTCTCACAGGTTCTTTGGGAGGCAGGCATTCATTACGACCATATCGAATCAGTTATTCAGTCTGCCCAAAAAGGTTATGAGACGTGGAGAAAACTTTCTTTCGAAGAAAGAATTGGTTATCTGAAAAAATATCAGGAAATCGTTCGTACAAAAAAAGATGAAATCGCCATGGCCCTTGCTCTTGAAGTTGGTAAACCACTTTGGGAAGCAAAGACTGAAGCTGCTGCACTTGATTCAAAAGTTTCTGTGACGATCACGGATTCATTCGAGCGCATTAAGCAGGAAACGATTAAAGATGTGATGCCAAAGATTGATGGGCACGTTGTGTATAAGCCACTCGGTCCTTCTTTTGTCATTGGCCCTTTCAATTTCCCATGTCACCTTGCCAATGGTCAGATTCTTTCTGCTCTTCTTGCTGGTAACTCTGTTATTTTCAAGCCAAGTGAGAAAACAATTTATTCTGCCCAGCTCATGATGGAATGTTTCCATGCAGCTGGTTTCCCTCAGGGTGTAGTGAATTTCATCAATGGTACTGGCCACACAGCTGGTAAAATCACGGGTGATAAGAGAATCAAAGGTGTGTTCTTCACTGGCTCACGTGGTGTTGGTCTCAAGATCCTTGAGAACACTCACAAAGACCTGAACAAGCTTGTTGCTCTTGAGCTTGGTGGAAAGAACTCTTCGATCATTCACCACGATACAAATATTTCTCACGCTCTTCCTGAACTCCTTCGCGCCTGTTTCCTAACAACTGGTCAGAGATGTACATCTACTTCGATGATTCTTGTTCACAGAAAAATTGAGCAGGAATTTATCAATCAGTTTAAAGCAGTCACTGAAAGAATTAGAGTTGGCCACCCGACTTCAACCCCTGAACCATTCATGGGTCCACTGATCGATGAGCAGGCCATGAAGCTTTATTTCGATTTCTGTAACTTTGGTATACAAGAAGGCGCAGAAGAAATCGTCTCTCCTAAAAAACTGGATGTTGGATATGAAGGCTACTATGTGTCTCCTTCTATTCACTATGCTAAGAAACCAAATCTTACCGGGAAATTCATCCAGGAAGAAATCTTTGGACCAAACTGTTTCTTCGTTCCTTACGATGATATTGAAGAAGCGATTCACATCGCAAACTGCACAGACTACGGTCTAGCAGCTTCGGTCTTCACAAGAAGCCCGGAAATTTATCAGTTGTGCCTTCGTGATATCGAATCAGGACTTCTTAACCTGAATCGTTCAACAGTTGGTGCAACAGCAAGATTGCCATTTGGTGGTCTTAAAAATTCAGGAAATCATCACCCAGCTGCCGTCTCTATGATTGATTCGTGCGTGGGCGTAGTTGCTTCACTTGAAACAACTGATGATACCAGTTCAAAAATCTCAGATGTAGTGGGATTAAAAGATTAGTTAAAATGAGTACTGAGTTAGACGAAGCAGCGGAGCTTCGCAAAGAGCGATGGTATATTGTCATCCTCGCTGCCATCCAGATCGTTCACATTCTGGATTTTGTTATTATGATGCCTCTCGGTCCGCGTTTCATGAGAGTCTTCAACATTACACCAATTGAATTCTCCACTCTGGTCTCGGCCTATACATTTAGTGCCGGGATCGTTGGATTCCTTGGTGCCTTGTACGCCGATCACTTTGACCGCAAAAAATTCCTACTGTTTAACTTCACAGGTTTCATTGTCGGCACATTCATGTGTGGTATCTCAACGAGCTTCGGAACTCTTCTTGTTGCAAGAATTATCGCTGGTGCTTTCGGAGGAATCCTGAACGCCAACGTACTTTCACTTGTATCAGATCTCATTCCTTTCCAGAGACGTGGAGCTGCGATGGGTGTCGTGATGTCGGCCTTCTCAATCTCAAGCGTACTTGGGGTTCCGACAGGTCTTTACATTGCTAACGCATTTGACTGGCATTGGACGTTCTTCCTGATCTGTATCATTGGCGTGATTTTCTGGGTTCTTTCATTCTTTATGTTACCGAGTGTGAAGATCAGAACAGAACCAAAGTCGTTTAAAGATAATCTTTCGAACTTCAAAGCTATCCTGATTCAGAAAGACTATTTGCAGAGTTTCCTTCTCACATCTGTTCTCGGATTCGGAATTTTTGGGATCATTCCTTTTATCTCTCCTTACATGGTGAGAAACGTAGGACTTACTGAAGAGCAACTCCCACTGATCTATCTCATTGGTGGAGCTTGTACGATTATGTCGGCAAGATTCATTGGGAAGATGTGTGATAAAGTTGGAAGTTTCAAAGTGTTCAGAGTCGTGGCCATCATTTCAATTTTCCCTATACTACTTCTGACAAACCTTCCTGCAGGTCTTCCATTGTGGTTAGCACTTGTTTCAACATCACTCTTTACGATGACGGGTTCAGGACGATTTATCCCAGCGATGACGATTATCTCTGCGGTTGTAAAACCACAGGAGCGCGGAACATTCATGAGTCTTGAAAATGCGGCAAGACAGATTTCATCAGGAGCGGCTTCTCAGGTTGCAGGTTTGATCATCGGATCAACTGCAGCGGGTGCACTCACAAATTATAATTATGTTGGTTTTATTGCGATCATCACCTCACTAATTGCTATCTATATCGCTTTCAGAATTAAGAACAAGTTTAACCTCCGATGAACATTACAAGTGCTCACTTAGCTGCCATCACTGCCTTTTCTCTCTGGGGATTGTTTCCCCTTTTCTGGAAGATTTTCTCTGATGTCGGTGCATGGGATCTTTTTGGACACAGGCTTCTCTGGTCTCT
>JBEIQF010000163.1:0-7092 GCA_040376635.1 Halobacteriovoraceae bacterium | reverse complement strand
GGTAGAAAACAATTTTATTTCTCATTTAGAAACCTTTTTCAGAAGGACCATCAGATAGTGACAAGCAAGCCCTGCTACCATGCCCTGAGTGATGGAAAAAGTCAGGGGGATGAGAATCATTGCAAGGAAAGCTGGGAGCGCGACATCAAGATCGAGCCAGTTGATTTTTGTCACGGGCGCCATCATGAAGAGACCCACGATCACAAGTACCGGGGCCGTAGTATAAACAGGAAACATGGAAAGAAGTGGGGCGAAAAATAAAAAGGGCAGAAAGAAGAGTCCCGCAAACACTGACGAGAGACCAGTTCTGGCACCTTGCTGAATACCAGCGGCACTTTCAATGAAACTTGTTGTGGGACTTGTCCCGAAAATACCTGCAAATGTTGTGGCAAGTGAGTCAGCAATAAGAGTCTTTCGCAGATTTCTCGGCATTCCAGTTTCTTTATCCAGAAGATTGCCGGCCTCAAACACTCCGACGAGAGTTGAAATCGTGTCAAAAAAATCTGTGAACATAAAGGCGAAGATTGTAGGGAAGAGAGCAAGGCTTAGACTGTCTTTGAAATTAATCATCCCGAACATAGAGAAGTCCGGCATTTCAAGGAAACCTTTCCATTCAATGATTGTCGCATCTCCGTACATTCTGCCCAGTGGAATGGAGAGAAGGAGTGTCGTGAGAATTCCGAGGATGAGACTTCCGTGATATTTTTTATAAACAAAGAATCCCGTTAAGAACAAACAAACAAAAAACGTTAGCGAAGTTGGACTGAGCGGCGCCATTGAAACAAGTGTCGCGGGATTTGAGACAAGCACTCCGCCTTTCTGAAATCCAATAAAGGAAATAAATAATCCAATACCGCACGAGATGGCGTAACGAAGATGCATCGGAATAAAGGCAATGATCTGCTCACGAAGCCTGAAAACGGAAAGAAGAATACAGAGAATCCCGGACCAGAAAATGATTCCAAGAGCAACATCAGGAGCAATCTTTTTCCCGATAATGACAGTGAAAGTGAAAAAAGCGTTCAGTCCCATTCCCGGAGCAAGAACGATCGGATTGTTGGCGTAGAGACCCATGAGGATCGTTGAAAACGCAGCAATCATCACAGTCCCGGTGAGAACCGCTGAATAGGGAAGTCCCGCAATCGCCAGCATCGAAGGATTGACGATGATGATGTAGAACGAGGCAAGGAATGAAGCGAGCCCGCCAAAAAATTCCGTTGAAACGGAAGTCTTGTTGGCCTCAAGCTCAAAGCGCTTTAACATATTTTCTCCCTAACTTAATTGCCAATATTCTCCCCTATGATTAGTATGTTGTGAATGACACAAATTGATCTGATCAAAAAAATTCCGAAGGCCGAACTTCATCTTCACATCGAAGGGACATTTGAGCCTGAGCTCCTGTTTGAAATCGCGACCCGAAACAACATTTCTCTGCGCTTCAAGTCAGTGGAAGAGCTTCGTGAGGCCTATAACTTTCATAATCTCCAGAGTTTCCTGGATATTTATTATGAAGGTGCCGGCGTTCTCATCAAAGAACGCGATTTTTACGATCTTACGATGGCCTACCTTAAGAAGTGCCGTGAAGATAATGTCGTTCATACAGAGATTTTCTTTGATCCTCAGACACATACTGAACGTGGCGTCTCGTTTGAAACTTGTTTCAACGGAATTTATGGGGCCCTGAAAGACGCTGAAAATGAGTGGGGGATTACCTCTCATATGATCATGTGTTTTTTAAGACACCTCTCAGAAGAAGAGGCGTTCAAGACTCTGGAACAATCTCTGCCTTTTAAAAAACATATTCTCGCTGTTGGGCTTGATTCCTCTGAAGTCGGTCATCCGCCTTCAAAATTTGAGAGAGTTTTCAAGAAAGCTCGCGAAGAAGGGTACCTGACAGTGGCCCATGCCGGTGAAGAAGGACCGCCTTCTTACATCTGGGAAGCCCTGGATCTTCTGAAAGTTAAACGCATTGATCACGGTGTCCGTTCCATTGAAGATGATAAACTCATGGAAAGAATCATTGCGGAGAAAATGCCTTTAACAGTTTGTCCGCTCTCAAATATCAAGCTATGTGTGTTCAAAAAGATGGAAGATCACAACTTAAAATCTCTTCTCGCGAAGGGTGTAAAAGTCACGATTAACTCTGATGATCCGGCCTATTTTGGCGGTTACGCTAATCAAAATTACCTGGAAGCTGCCCGCGCACTTTCACTCACAAATGACGAGATCAAAACCCTCGCCATGAACTCATTTGAAGCTTCGTTTCTTCCTGAAGTAACGAAAGCAAACTGGATTAAAGAAATCGCGACATGGTAAGTTTAATCACTCTGGTCCTTTGTCTCATTCTCGGAGTGCTACTTCAGAGAGTGAAAACACTTCCAAATAATGCTCACACAACTTTAGGCACATTGATTCTTTATGTCCCGATGCCGGCCGTGTGTCTTTTGTCTTTGCCGGATCTTGTATGGGATATGTCTCTTATTCCACTGATGCTTGTGACGTGGATTATTTTCGGCATGGCCTTTTTTCTTTTCCGTTTTCTCGGAAAAAAATTCAACTGGCCAGAAGACCTTATCGGTTGCCTGATTCTGACTGCCGGATTTTGCAACACGTCCTTTGTCGGCTTTCCGATTATCGAAGCGACACTCGGAAAAGAGGCCTTAAAACACGCTGTGTTTCTTGATCAATCCGGAAGTTTTCTGATCGTGTCTTCACTCGGGATTTACGTCGCGATTGCGTACTCCGCAGGAAAAATGCGAAAGCGTATGCTTCTGAAAAAAATCGTGTTCTTTCCACCATTCATAGCATTTATCACAGGGATTATTCTTGGAGCGATCCATTTTCGTTTTGAAGGTGTCTCGCGTGAAGTGCTTGAAAAACTCGCAGGTCTTCTCACTCCGATGGCGTTGATATCAGTCGGACTTCAGCTTCATTGGAATCACATTCATGAAGAAAAAAAGTTCCTCATGGCAGGCCTTTCTTACAAATTGCTTGTAGCACCATTAGTGATTTTTGCTACATATTACGCGTTCAACATTCCTAAAAATGTGTTCGAAGTTTCTGTCATGGAAGCTGCGATGGCACCCATGATTACGTCCAGCATTCTCGCAGCTTCTCACAACTTACGTCCACGACTCGCAGGAATGATGGTCGGTGTTGGCGTTCCGCTCTCGTTTCTCACTCTCGCAATGTGGTTCACCATTTTGAAACTTGTTTAAAACTGATCAAAACTATCCAACCAACAAATTCTTACATTAACGTAAGTTCACTGGCCCCATCCCCGGATTGTGTCAGGATTGTAGGTAGAAAAAGTTCAAAGTTAATCAAGGAGGATTAATGAAAAAGCTATCACAAGGATTGTTCCTGGCAACCCTTATCATGTCTCAGCCAGTACTAGCATGTACAAAAGATGGTTCTGAAGGTTTCGTTCCAAAAAACGATATGTTCATTCCGGTAAACGCAAAATCAATCAACACAATTACTGAAGCAGAGTTCAACAAAGTTATCGACGATGTTGAAGCTATCTATCAGCCAATCGTAAAAACTTACGGTGGTAACCTTACTGTTGTTCGTAACTGGACTGACGGTACGGTAAACGCTTATGCAGAACAAGAAGGCGATATCTGGAAAGTTTCTATGTTCGGCGGTCTTGCTCGTCACAAAACAATCACTCCTGATGGTTTCGCACTCGTTGTCTGTCACGAAATCGGTCACCACATTGGTGGCGTTCCTCGTTACGCTGGTGATGACTGGGCATCTAATGAAGGTCAGTCTGATTACTTCGCTACAACTAAATGTCTTCGTCGTGTATGGCAAGGTCAGGACAATGCAGCTGCAGTTCGTAACCTTGAAGTTCCAGCAGCTCTTACAAATGCATGTGCTAAGCAGTGGACAGAAGCAGCTGATCGCGACATTTGTGTAAGAGGTGGTATGGCCGGTGAATCTGTAGCAAAACTTTTTGCTGCTCTTTCATGGTCAATGAAAGCTCCAAAATTCGACACACCTGATATGAAGCAAGTGACAGCAACTAATGATGCTCACCCTGCTACTCAGTGTCGTCTTGATACATATTTCCAGGGCGCTCTTTGTGAGAAATCTTTCTCTGAAGAAATCGGCCAGCAAGATGAAGTTTCAGGCGTGTGCCACGGAACAAGCGGCCAGTCAGTTGGTCTTCGTCCTCGTTGTTGGTTCAAGCCTCAAGCTCAGTAATCTAAAAGCTTAACTCGCATTCCTCCAATGTCAGGTCCTCACAAGGGACCTGATATTTTTGTTCTTACCTGACAATTTTTATCCAACCAACAAATACTTACTTCATTACTTTCGTCTGTGACTCAAATTCCGACTATGTCAGAATTAGGTTAAGAACAGTGCTTATTATAAGGAGATTCATAATGAAAACATTTAAGCAAGGATTGCTAGCTGCTACTCTTCTGATTTCAATTCCATCTATGGCATGTACACCAGATGGTTCTGAAGGTTTCGTTCCTGAGAACGACATGAAAATTTCTGTAAACGCTAAGAGACTTGGCGGTATCTCAGAAACTGCATTCAACGACCTCATCACTAAGTACGAAGCTATCTATACTCCGATCGTAAAAACTTACGGCGGCGATCTTAAAATCGAAAGAAACTGGACTGATGCAACTGTAAACGCATACGCTCAGCAAATGGGTAAGACATGGAAAGTTTCTATGTTCGGTGGTCTTGCTCGTCACGAGACAATCACTGAAGATGGTTTCGCTCTTGTTATCTGTCACGAAATCGGTCACCACATCGGTGGATCTCCAAGAAAAATTTCTCCATGGTCATCTCCATGGGCTTCAAACGAAGGTCAAGCTGACTACTTCGCGACTCTTAAATGTCTTCGTCGTGGTTGGGAAATGGATGACAACGAAGCTATCGTTCGCGCTATGAACGTTCCTGAGTCTCTTACAAAAGCATGTTCTGAGCAGCACCTTTGGAATGCAGATTTCTTCACATGCGTACGTGGCGGTATGGCCGGTATGTCTGTATCAAAACTTTTCCAAGCGCTTCGTAACGCTACTGTAGAGCCTAAGTTCGATACACCTGATCCAAAAGTTGTAGCTAAGACTGATGATAACCACCCAGCTTATCAGTGTCGCCTTGATACATATTTCCAAGGCGCTCTTTGTGAAAAATCATTCCACGAAGACGTAACTTCAACTTCTGAAGTAACTGGTACTTGCCATGGCTCAACTGGTCACACACGTGGAACACGTCCACTTTGTTGGTTCAAGCCAGCTGTTAAATAAGCTTTAAAGTTTTCACTACAGAAGGCCGCAGAAATGCGGCCTTTTTTATTTGCAGCGTCTGTGTAGCGTTTAATTTGTTTATTACATCTTCTTACAATAAAAATAAATTACTGACAGTGTTTGTAGGACATTCTTTAATAATCCTTCGCAGAGATGATGAAAATCTCAAGGAGTATTAATGAAATTTCTATCAGTTCTATTTGTTGCTCTTACACTTTCAGGATCAGTTCTTGCTTGTTCTGAAGACGGAAAAGAAGGCTTCCTTCCTGAAAACGACCTCTACATCCCAGTTGGAACGAAGATGAAGGGTGGTCTTACTGAAGCTCAATTCAATGCTGTTATCGATAAAATTGAAGCAATCTACGCTCCAATCGTTTCGAACATGGGCGGAAATCTAAAAATCGCTCGTAAATGGGACGATGGTACTGTGAACGCAAATGCAACTCGCCTAGGCGGTTGGAACGTTAATATGTACGGCGGTCTTGCTCGTCACGCGACGATCACTGAAGACGGCTTCGCGCTTGTTCTTTGTCACGAAATCGGTCACCACCTTGGTGGAGCTCCGAAAGTAGGCATGATCCTTAATCGTTGGGCATCTAACGAAGGTCAATCAGATTATTTCGCAACGCTTAAGTGTCTTCGTAACGCTTTCGTAAACGATAACAACAAAGCAATCGCTAAAAAGTTAAAAGCTCCTGAAACACTAGTAAACGCTTGTGCTAAGGCTTGGCCGAATAAAGACGATGCTGCTCTTTGTGTTCGTAATGGTATGGCCGGCGCTTCTGTTGCTGGACTATTCGCAGCTCTTCGCTCGAAGCCTGAAGCAAAGTTCGAAACTCCTGACACAACTGTTGTAACAAAAACAAATGATGCTCACCCAGCTCACCAGTGTCGTCTCGATACATATTTCGCGGGTGCTCTATGTGAAGTTGCTCAGAATGAAGATGTTTCTCAGAAAGATGAAGTGAAAGGTACATGTCACGCAACGCTTGGACATACATCTGGTCTTCGTCCTCTTTGCTGGTTTAAACCAAAAAAATAAGTTACCTTTTTTTTAATATTATTTGAGGGCCGGGATTTTTCCCGGCCTTTTTTATTTTTGTGGGCCAATGAGTTCAATTCCTCTCACTCTCATCATTTCGCTTTTCACGATTACAGGCATGATCCTGATAAGTTCAGTGATTTACTTTTCGGAGAGAGAGGAAAGACAGCGAAACGCACTTGAATACTGGTTGAGTAATGGCGCTTACTTTCTGGTGAGTCTTCTGACTTTACATTATTCACCTGAGATCGTGGCGCTTCCCACTCTTCTTTGGGTGTGGCGAGTTTCGGCCATTCGAAAAATCATTCAAAGTGTATCCGGGACAAATCTTTATAAAGACTGGCATTCATATGCCCTGGCCTCTGCTTTCGTGATCTCTGCGATTTCAGTAGGTCTTGGATTGCCTTTTGTTTTTTATACTTTTCCTCAGGCCTTCGCGATGTTTATCGTCGTGATGGATTGTCTCTGGAGAGGGAAGTCTCAAATTCCTAAAGAAAGATTTTCTATTAATCATCGTCTTCTTTTTTTCTCTGTTTTCCTGATCATTCTTCATTCGCTTGATTATCCATTTGTTCGGTACGACCCGGAATTCACCAATATTGGCTTCGGGATTGTCCTCATGACGAATATCCTGATGGCCATCGTTCTTCCCTCAGTCACGATTTATGAATTGAAAAAAGAGCAGCAACAAAAACTCGAGGAACTTCTTAAGAATCAGGCAAAGTTCTCTGCCTTGGGAGAGATGACGGCCGGGATTGCTCACGAGATGAATAATCC
>JBEIQF010000045.1:0-14103 GCA_040376635.1 Halobacteriovoraceae bacterium | reverse complement strand
TGCCAACTGAAGTAGATGACGGAGAATGATAGAAAGATGGCAAGGAGATATAGGTTCAAAGAATCAAGAAGTAGGTGATGTTCTATATCAATAATGAAGTGGCAGATGAAAATACAGGCTATCGAAAAGTAGAAAAGGAAATTGGCGATTGATTCAGCATTGAAAGTCTCAGGCATTAGCCAGAAAGAAATGATCCCAACCAGAAGCTCGATTAACGGATATCTTAGTGAAATTCTCGTTCCACAAAAAGCACACTTCCCACGAAGAAAGAGATAACTGAACAATGGAATATTGTGATACCACTTAAGTTGGCTTCCGCACTTGGGACAGGCAGATCTCGCCTTCACCAGGTCTTTTTTTACAGGTAAACGCAGGATCACTACGTTCATGAAACTTCCAATCAGAAGTCCGAAGATAAAAAAATATACAGCGAAGAAAATATCCATTTAATCCAGATTTTTACGGTTAAAGATTACAACGATAAAAAGCAACAATGCTGTTGAATAGGTAACACCGTAAACTAAATTAGGTACCAAGTAACTTAACGGCAGCGACTTCTCATAAAGGACAAAGTCCTTGAGATTCAATTTGTGGAATGCGGGAAGAATAAAATGGTAAATATCCAAGAGGGATTTTAATAAAGGTCTGGTCTGGACAAACAATATACCTTGCGTTTCCTTAATAGCGTGCCCAAGTAATAAAAGTATCACGGAGAACAATACCGAAAGAATATTATTCGCTACAAGAGAAATAACAACTACGACCAACAATAACAAAATAGACTCTATAAAAATAAAGAGAATCGCCCAAAACAGAAGAGGGGTCAGACTTCCACCGAGTAGATAACTTGATAACAATGTCATGGAACTAAGAATAAGAATGTTCAAAGCCTGTATACCGATGAGTCCCATTAATTTGCCTAAGATAAAAGCATATCTAGGTACAGGCCTAGAAATAATCATATAAACAGTTCGAGATTCAATTTCTTTAGATAAGAGACTAACGCCAAGAAATAGAGAAATCGCAATAGAGGAAATTGAGAGCATACCAAGCCCAAAGTCGAGAGCTACTCTCTCAGGAACTCCATAAGTAAACTCTGTTGCAACATATGTAACAACCATCAATCCTAATCCAACGAAAAATACGTTAAGAAGGATCTTGCTCTTATAAAGCTCTCGGAATGTGTAATATGAAATTGATTTTATCTTACCAAGAATCATTTTGACCCCTGAGTATGATAGAAGATCTCTTCTAAACTTGGTTTAATTAGTTCAAGACCAACAATGTTTGCATGATTCTTGATCGATTCTGAGAGAAGAGAATCTTTATTCTCCGCTGAGACTATAACTTTTGCGGTCTGGTCTGGTAGTTTCGAAATGCTCTTGATAGGAGTCGAAAAAGATGAAACATTTTCACCTTGAAGAATTACAACAAAGTCATGTTCTTTCCCAGTCAACAGAGTATTAACAGGCCCATCGTAAATAAGTTTTCCGTCTTTGAGAAAAATACATCTGTCGCAAATTTCTTCAATATCAGGAACGATATGACTAGAGAAGAAAACCGTCTTCCCTTCCTTATGAACTTCAATGATAACATCTTTCAATTCTTTTCTTCCGATAGGATCGAGACCTGAAAGCGGTTCATCCAGGATGATGAGTTTTGGATGATGAATGATAGTGGCCAGAAACCCGATTCTCTGAAGCATACCTTTCGAATATGTTTTGAGTTCACGCTTCAAAGCATGATCAATTTTAAATCGGGGTGCCCATTTTTGAATTTGATGAGACAGTTCCATTTTA
The DNA here is from genome assembly GCA_040376635.1 of Halobacteriovoraceae bacterium. GTDB lineage: Bacteria > Bdellovibrionota > Bacteriovoracia > Bacteriovoracales > Bacteriovoracaceae > Peredibacter. The sequence goes on along the minus strand of JBEIQF010000045.1, from coordinate 12,304 downwards.
GAGACAGAAGATAGTTCACCCATAAACTTCAAGAACTCTTCTCCCGTAAGATTTGGGTAGAAGTATGGTCTCTCGGGTAAGAATCCAATATTACGCAAAACTTCCATTTTACTACTTCCAAGAGAACTGCCAAATGAAACTTCACCGGATGTTGGCCTGATGAAATCCATGATAATTTTGAGGGATGTTGTCTTACCTGCTCCGTTAGCACCAAGGAATCCAACCATGGAACCTTCTGGAATTTTAAATTCAACGTTATCAAGCGCAACGAATGGTTGAGTAAGCAAATCAGACTTGAAGATTTTAGTTACATTTTTGAAATTAATCATGATGATTTAACTTTATGCCTATAAAGAAGCTAAGCAAATATTTTTTTTCTCACGACTCAACCCTTCTCATCTCTGGTGTAGTTCTTTATCTATTTGCTTGCATCATCAATCTTAAAAATGAAAAGCCTGAACTTTTGCTGAGTAAGCAAGACACTGCTCTCAACATTAACAATAATCTTTTGACTTATATGAGCGCTGGTAACAAGCGTCTCTTAACAGATCTCTTGTGGGTTCAGACATTAATTGAATCTGATATCGAACACTATAAAAAGAGGGATCTCAATAGTTGGCTTTTTCTTCGTTTCAACTCAATCGCTACTCTTGATCCTTTGTTTTATGAAAACTATTTTTACGGCGGTCAGTTCCTTGCGATTGTAAAGGATGATCTCGAAGGTGCTAACCTCATATATAGGAAAGGTCTCAAGCATTACCCGGATGATTACAAACTAAACTATAACGTTGGCTTTCTTAATTATTACGAGATGGGGAATTTTAAGGAAGGGCTACCTTTTTTAGAAAAAATTGTCTCTTATCCAGAAGCACCAATTTATATCCGTTCTATTATTAATAAACTTAAAGTGGCTTCTGGGGTTGATCTCGAAGAAATATTTAAACTCGTCTATCATAATTATTCTACGACGAAGGATGAAGGCTTAAAGCGAAGACTATCGGGTGACCTTTATGCAATTAAGGCCGAAATTGATCTAAAGTGTTTAAATAATAATGGAACAGGCTGTAGCTATAAAGATATCGATGGAAACAACTACATCAATAGAGATGGTCAGTATTATTCTCCAAAATTATTTCTAAGATACCAGATAAATAAAAGGGGAGCCGAAAAGCTCCCCTCTGTCAGAACAAATTTCATTAAATAAATTAGAAACCGTTACGAACAACGATCATTCTCTTGTCTTGAGCAATTGTAACATAAGAACTTGTACCAGCAGCACCGAATGTCGCTTGATCAATTGAAATAACACCACCTGCACCAGCAGTATAAGTCATTTGTGCTTGTGTTGACTGATCACCAAGAGCCGTTGCTGAAATGTAACCTACCGCAGATGCAATAGAAGCACCGATACCTTTACCAGCTGGGAACCAAGTAGCGTTGTTAGCTGAAGTACCAGCAACAGCACCCGTAGTAACTGCGTTGTTCTGAGGACAGTCAGCAGCAAGTAGACCAGAGTTTACTGCAGCAGTGTGAGCACCGTTCGATGTCGTAGCAGCCGTGTTGAAACCAACAGCATAGTAACGGTTGGCAGATTCAGGACCTGGATCGAAACCCATGTACGTCAGACAGTTGTGATACATGTTGTAGTCTGAATAGAAAGAAGACTCTGCTGTGTAAAGAGCAGAAAGCTGAAGTTTTGCTTCAGACATTTTTGCTTTAGCCTGGTACTTTTTAAAGTTAGGAATTGCTACAGCAGAAAGAAGACCGATGATCGCAACAACCACCATTAGCTCAACGAGCGTAAACCCGTCTTGTCGCTTAAGCGACTTAGTAAAAGATAACATAGAAGCTCCCTTGTTTTCTGAACATTAAAAGATCAGAAAGTTTAAGTTAAAAAGGACCTTTGCTTTCACCCGATATTAAGAATCGAATGTCACTTCTTGTCCTCAGACCAATAGTAAGTTATAAAACCATTTTTACTTATTCTTAATATATCAAATAAATTTCTTTATCTCTTTTCGGCAACTTATTCCTAGGTCCCTTAACTACTTTAAAAGACTCCAAGAAATCTTAAGTAGTTTTGCCATCTATTATTGCCACATCTATTCAGTAACCCCGCCAGCAGACATGAAGATCGGTAAGTACATGGCAATAAGTACGAACCCAATAATCCCCCCTAGCACCACTAAGATAATTGGCTCAATCAGCTTCGTGAGGTTATCCACTAATTCGTTCACTTCATCTTCGAACACGTCTGCGACTTTCAACAGCATCTGATCAAGGTTACCGGTTGATTCACCCACTTTAATCATTTGAGTCACAAGAGGGGGAAAATAAGTGATTCGAGATAAAGGCTCAGTAATTGACTTACCCTCGATCACAGCTTTTCTAACCTTTGTAAGATCTTTTGCAATTTGAGTGTTATCAAGAGTCTCAATACATATTTCTAATGAATCAATAATCGGTACGCCAGCTGCAAGCATTGTTGCCAGAGTCCTCGTAAATGAACTGAGGTTTCCTTTAATAACAAGCATCCCGAATAAAGGAGCTTTCATCGTAAATCTGTCCCACGCCTGTTTGCCTTCTTTTGTTTTAATGAAGTTCAAAAAGAACATCGTACCAGCGACAAGACCCGCTATAAGAAGAAGTGTGTAGTTCTGAAAGAAAGCCGAAGTATCAATCACGACTTGAGTTACCCAGGGAATTTGTTGATTCGATTCTTTTAAGATATCTACGAACTGAGGAACAACGAAAGTCATCAAACCGAATACAACAATAATACCTACAACAACTACAATCACCGGATACGTAAGTGCGGATTTAACTTTCTTCTTTAACTTCTCAGCTTTCTCAAGGAACTCTGCGAGCTTCACAAGAATTCCATCCAGGATACCCGCAGCTTCACCTGCTTTTACAAGTGCGCAGTAGAGTTTATCGAAACCCTGTTGCTGAGACATGGCATCGTAAAGAGATTTACCTTCTTCGACCTGCATTGAAATATTTTTCACTACGCGTTTTAAAACCATGTTCTGTTCTTGTTTGTGGAGAATTTCCATACATTCAAGAATGGGAACACCAGCATTAATAAGAATGGCCAGCTGACGAGTAAAGCGCATGAGTTCTGCACGACCAAACGGACGAGCGAGACCTTTCTCAACCAAGAACTGACCAAGATCAGCTTCAAAGATAGAAGGAGGAATAACTTTTGTTGCGCGAATGTTCTGACGTCTAAGTAGTTTCTTGGCATCACGAACGGTATCAGCTTCGATCGAGTTCTCGACCTTCTTACCGTCACCTGTGAATCCAACGTACTTAAACTTAGGCATAGTTTATTATAACTTCTTTTTAGGAGCGTTTGTGAGTCCCAACATTCGGGCCAATTCTTCCGGGTTATTTGAATACGTCATCGCTGTCTCGGTAGTGATAATACCGGAGTCCAGATGTTTCTTAATATGCTGGTTCATCGTATTCATACCAGTCTCTTCCTGCCCGATCTGCATCTGCGAATAAATCTGGTGAACTTTATCTTCGCGAATGAGATTTCGAATCGCAGGAGTGATGCGGAGAATTTCCTGACAAAGCGCTCGGCCTTTCGGAACACGCGGAAGAAGTTGTTGAGCAACCACACCGTGAAGAACGAAAGAGAGAAGTGTTCGAATTTGTTCCTGCTGTTCATGCGAGAACACGTTAATAATACGGTTAATCGTCTGAATGGTTGAGTTGGTATGAAGAGTACCAAACACTACGTGACCAGTTTCTGCAATTGTAAGTGCAGCTTCAATTGTTTCTGGATCTCGAAGCTCACCCACGAGAACAATGTCCGGATCCTGACGAAGTAGAGATTTAATACCCTTACCAAAACTTAGAGTATCAGCACCAACTTCGCGCTGATTAACGAGAGAGAGTTTATGCTGGTGAACGAATTCAATCGGATCTTCAAGAGTAATGATGTGTGAAGCAGATCCCTGATTGAGCTTATCAATGATTGAAGCAAGTGTTGTTGATTTACCTGAACCGGTTGGACCTGTTACGAGGAACAAACCAGAAGACACGTTTACCATCTCGAGAAGGACTGGTGGAAGACCAAGTGCCTCGAAATCTGGAATCAAACTTGGAATCTGACGGAAAACTGCAGCGACAGCGCCTTTCGAATAAAAAACGTTCGCACGGAAACGGGCAAGACCTTTAATACCGAATGAAAAATCCAATTCAAGGTTCTTCTCTAGTTCAGCTTTCTGTTTTTCAGTAAGAATCTGATAAATAAGTCGTTTAGTGTCATCAGGTGATAAACTCCCGACTTTTACTCGAACGATATCACCACTGATTCTCATACCTGGAGCAGTACCGACGGTTAAGTGAAGATCGGAAGCACCGTTATCCACCATAACTTTAAACAGCTGTTGAATCTGTAAATTTCCAATGCCTTGGTCGACATTGGTTTTGGTGGTTGTACTCGTATTATCGCTCATATTTGCTCCTACAATTGATCTGATGCTGAGTTAGATACCGCTTCTTCGAGGGTCGTAAGACCTTGTGCAACTTTTGTGAGTGCACACATACGAAGAGTTTTCATTCCGTCACGAATCGCCTGCTTCTTAATATCATCTGCTGAAGCATTTCTAAGAATAAGCTCACGGACTTTTGGTGTTACCGAGAGGACTTCATAGATAGCAACTCGTCCTTTATAACCAGTGTTGTTACAAATCTCGCACCCCTTACCATGATACACTTTGATTTTCTCCGCAGATGCCGGAGCAAAACCACAAGCAATCAATTCTTCAGGCAATGCTTTTCTTTCTTCACGACAGTTAATGCAGATTTTTCTGCAAAGTCGCTGGGCCACAATTACGTTCAATGCTGCTACAACGAGGAATGGTTCAATACCCATGTTCAGAAGACGAGTGATCGTCGCCGGAGCATCGTTAGTATGCAGAGTTGAGAGAACTAAGTGACCAGTTAATGCTGCTTCAACTGCAATCTCTCCTACTTCTAAGTCTCGAATCTCTCCCACCATGATGATGTCCGGATCCTGACGAAGGAATGCTTTAAGAGCAGTTGCGAAAGTAAGACCAACTTCTTTTTTAACGTTAACCTGGTTAATCCCTTCAAGGTTAAATTCGCAGGGATCTTCCGCAGTTGATACGTTCGTATCTGGTGTATTCAAATCTGCCATCGCTGAATAGAGAGTCGTTGTTTTACCGGAACCCGTTGGACCAGTAACAAGACACATTCCATACGGACGGTGAATACCTTCTTTAAAGACCTCGAGTTGCTTCTGTTCGAAACCAAGCTTAGTCATATCAAGCTGAAGGTTTGATGAATCCAGAAGTCGTAGAACGATTTTTTCACCGAACAAAGTTGGAAGTGAAGAAACTCGATAATCGATAGGGTTACCACCAATCATCAGTTTAATACGACCATCCTGTGGCTTACGTTTTTCAGAAATATCCATCTGAGACATAATCTTCAGACGTGAGAGAACCGGTGCCATCATTGATTTAGGAGGAGTTGCTACTTCTACTAAGTTACCATCCACTCGTAAACGAACACGGAATACTCTTTCATATGGTTCAACGTGAATATCGGATGCTTTTTTAATGTAGGCTTCGGCGAGAAGTCTGTTCACGAACGTCACAACGTCATCTGAAATATCTTCAGCCTTGATTTGCTCTTCGTTCTGAGAGTTAGCCGTTACTTCCTGAATGTTATTGATGAGATCATCAACTGAATCTTTAATACCCGTGAAGAGTTTTCTCCACGAAGATATATTTGTAAGAATGAATTCAGTTTGTTTTTTGAAAACGTCAGATAATTCTTTCTGAGCTTCGTTAACAACACTAGGATCAAAAGTAGCTAGAGTAATTTTAGTAGCTGTCTTTTGAATCGGAATCGCTCTGTATTTAATAACCAGACGTTTCTTTAATGTCGAAAGAGTTTCAGTGGGAACTTTTGCATTTCTTAGATCGATGAAAGTGATTCCGAATTTCTCTGAACAAATTTTTGCAAACTTGTTTTCATCGAAATAAGGCATTGAAAGAAGTTCAAATTCATTTACTTCATCATCCTTACCCATAGAGAGGCGACGCATCTCTTTGAGAGTTGCCATCCCTGTATTAGTAACGATATCAATGAACTCTTTGCGAATCATGAAATGAATAACCCCTTAATAGTATGAATCCTATTTCGGATTATTCACTACTTAAGTTTAGGGTTTACTTCTTTCCAGAATTTGATGGCGGCCTGGGCCTGTAATTCGAGCATCTCTTGACCATCACGGTATGATATTACCTTGGATGGCAGAGTATTTTGATGCGGTAAGAATGAATAATTGTAGTCCCAGAATATTTCTTCACCTTTGAGTTTGCCTTGAAAGACAAAATCACGTGAACAAGAGTTGATGACTACCTGTTGGATGTCCTGATTGATCTTTGAGAGATCGAGGTTAACCAGATCATGAGTTTTGCGAGAATACTGACGGACAGGAATTTTTAGATCCTTGGCGACAACCTTCGTAAGACCGGCCATAACTCCATCACCGAGAAGTGCAATTTCAATATCACCATATTCGTTAAGATAATTTTGCAGGATTTCCACAACTGCTAAGAGATCTGTGTTTGTTCCGAAAACACCTTTGTCAGTGAAGGCCAGCGTGTTGACTGCTCCGATTGCTTTCACGAGATCTGATTCCACGATGATCTCTTTCATGAAATGAGTTTTGTAAGGAGAGGTGATGTTCAGGCCATCAAGCTTACTTGCAAAGATTGAAAGAGCAGGAATATCTGATGACTTCTCGAAGCTAAAAAGTTCATAGCTTGTGAGCTCTGGTCCTAGAAACTTTTCGTAGAGCTTAGGAGAGAGAGAATGAGAGATTGGATAACCCAGTAATCCGAGTTTCATTTTAAACTCAGGTAGTCTTTGGCTGCATCAACATCAGTCTTAATCTGATTAATGAGATCATTCACCGTTGGAAATTTTCTTTCATCGCGAAGTTTATGCAAAAATTGGATATCAAGAGTTTCCCCGTATATATCCATATTGAAATCAAAGAGATTCGTTTCGATGTGAAGTTGATTTCCGTCTTTGAAAGTTGGGTTGTTACCAATATTGGTCACTGACTGATATGTCATACCTTTATAAATAGTTCGGGTAACGTAAACACCCTTCTGAGGAATGATAAGATCCTGAGAAACCTGAATATTGGCAGTAGGGAATCCAATTTTTTTACCGCGGCCTTCGCCCTTTACTACGACACCTTCAAGATGGAACGGACGTTGGAGAATATTTTCAACTTCATCAATTTTACCAGAGAGAAGTCTTTCCCGAATGAGACTGCTTGATACAACCTGCCCGTGAAATTCGAATTTAGGTTGAATCTCAACGGCCACACCTTTTGGATGGCAGATTGAATTTACAAGATCGTAATCGCCTTCCTTGTTTGCACCAAAGGCAAAATCATAACCAAGATAGAAATCTTTAAGGTTAGGGTAGGAAAGTAGATACTTTGACAGGAAATCTTCTGCTTTAAGCGTGCTGAAATCTCTCGTGAACTTCATTTCAATCAGGATATCAACTCCGATTCTTTTAAGAAGAGTGCGGCGCTGCTCATAACTGTTAATGAGAAATCTTTCTTTATCAGGCTGAAGAATCTTTTGGGGATGCGGAACAAAGGTAACAACAACGAATAATAAGTTCTTGGCCTGGCACTCGGCCTTGATCTTTTTAAGTAATTCGCGATGTCCAATATGAACACCATCGAAGTTTCCAATCGTAAGACCAATCGGCGGAAAACCGTCGCGGTCTTTTGGGATATCAAGAAGGTTGTGAAGAATCTTCATTTCGAACACTCTCTATATACCTGCCAAGTTCCTTGAAGTGACCTGACTGGTATTTATACTCCATCTGAGCTTTCTTAGATGAGTAATCCTTGTAATCATTTGCTGCTAATAAATCAACGAAATAGCGTTTTGACTCTTCAGGCAAAGGTGAATCTTTGATAATCATTAGGGGGGATTTCCCCGATGACTTGATTAAAGGATCCATCCATTTAACAAATTCCCTGAGTTCAAACTCGTTCTTCTTGAAGACTGACGGAACATCCTTGCTGAAGCTGAATGAAGCCATCTTTTTCTCTCTTAAGATCCAGAAGACAGAAATTAGGAGAGCGAGACCTGCGAAAGAAATGTTCAATACTGGAATCCAGCTTTTCCATTGCCATTCATCAACTGTGATTGGCCCAGTCAGGTCTTTCATCGTTTCTGCGATCTTAGGTGCTGATGACTTCTTTTCTTCCTTTGGCGAATCCTCTTTTTTAGGAGCTGCCCCAGGTTGTCCACCAGCAACGATAATTTCAGGAACATTGATCTGAGTTGGTACATATCTGCCAGTATTAGGATCAAAGTAACTGAGTTGAACATCTTTCGCCGGAAGTTTCAGGTTCTCTTTAGCGAGGAATGTATAATCAAAAGTCTTAGTAGCATTCTCAGCGTCTGCAATTTTAAGATCACCATTTGATTCAAATTCTTCGAGACCAGGATGCTTGATCAGGTCAGGCGCTTCAAGATTCTCAAGAGCACCGACACCAGAAATTGTGAGTTTAACTTCCAAAGGCTCATTTACAATCAATTTGCTCTGACCAAACTGTACCTGGAATTCATGCGTTCCAACAAGGCCAGTAAAGTGAGGTGGAACTGGTTCTGGAAGTGGGCGAACTTCAATTTTAACAGATTCACTGCTGAGGCTGCGTGTTTTGAAATCACGATTCATACCGAACGCACCAAACGGATCGTTGATATTTGAACTTGAATAAGTTGCAGTCAATTGAAGCGGATCAATTTTTAATTCACCCGTCTTTTCAGGAAATAATTTTGCTGAATAGATTTGAGTACGGACATAGAGATTCCCATCAACTGTAACTCTTTCAGGACGTTCTGGTTCCTGGAGAAAACGTTTAAGGAAGCCGTTGAGCTTTGGATACTTTTTGATATCGATGCTATTCACATCAACTTTACGATAGAGATAGTATCTCGCCACGATACCTTCACCTAGATACACCGTTTTCTTCGGAACATCGGCCATCACAAAAACATCACCCAATACCTGAGCTTCTTTTAATACCGAGAAAGAAACTGTTGGGTGACGAAGAGATTTACTACCCAACTGAATAGTCACATCTCTCAGAGATGCCGGACCCGGCTTAGCTGAAACCAGGTCATAGACCATAGTCATTTCACGGGTAACAGTTAGTTTTCCATTGGCGTAAATTGTACGTGTTGAAACACCCTGGTTTGATTTACCGACAACCTCAACGTTCGCAGGGCTAAAATTGATAGCAGGCTCTTCGTCAGCATCTGTAAAGATCCTGAAATAAGCTTGAAACACTTCACCGGCCACTGGTTTAGTTGGATTGATTTCAATTTTTACTTCATTGGCGAATGCCATGGAAGATATTAATAAAAATATGATGGCTAAAAATTTCATACTACCAATCCTTACTCTTACGGGATTTTCTCTTATTGAGATCTCTCGTCCCGTTTTCAATCATCTTCATTTGTAACTGACGGTCATCAGACATCAATTGCTTGAGTTTTGCAGGGATCTTTTTAGGAGGCATAGGTTTTTTATTCTCTTCACCCTCTTGTCCCTTATCATCTTTGTTTTCGTTATCTTTATTTTCGTCTTTGTTCTCGTCTTCTTTCTTCTCTTCTTTGTTTTCACCCTTATCGTCTTTCTTTTCGTCTTTTTTCTGATCTTCTCCGCCCTGCTTCTGATCTTTTTGATCTTTCTGCTGGCCGCTTTGATTCTGCTGTTTTTTCTGCTGATCATTTCCAGATTGATTCTGCTGATCCTTATTCTGATCCTGCTGATCTTTGTTATCTTTCTTGTCTTGCTCTTTCTTTTGCTGTTCTTCTTTTTTCTTCTGTTCTTGCTGCTGGAAGAAGCTTACGGCGTTCTTATCCATGATCTCCTGAGTTTTAGAATCAATCCCCGATGCCTTCAACTGATCGTAAATTTCAAAGCCTTTTTTGGCGTCGCCTTTTGCCATCAGAGCAGTACCATAATTCAAATAGGCTTCAGATGGGATCTTCTTATCAATTGGAAATGGCAAGCTTTCATCGTAAAGAGCTAAAGCTTCTTCTTTCGCACCACCCTTCAATAATTCATCAGCGAGTTTGATTTTCTCAAGTTGATTCAATTCACCTTTTTGAAGCTCATTCATGCGTTCAATTGTTTCGGGAGATAACTGAGGCTCATCGGCTTCCTGAGCATTCACTGGTGAGATAATGAGAAGAAGTCCTAGAGAAAAAATCCTCAAGGCTTTAAAGAAATAAGAAACGAACAACAAGATAAGCGACGGGACAACAATCCATTCCATGAGAACCGGCTTGATCACCATATCCTGCTGGTCATTCCCTTTCACCTTTTCTGATTTGAAGAAATCAAGAATCTCTTCAGAAGGTAATGAGTAAGAATTTGCGAGCCAGTATTTCGAAGAAGGGATATCAGCTACAACTCTCTTGAAGAAATCCTCATTGAGTTTTGTGATGACATCACGGCCTTGAGACTTTTTATAACCGAATCTGAATCCACGACCATCATCTAATGGAATTCTTCCACCCTGACTAGTCCCGACACCTACGAAAGCTACATGAATGCCTTTGGGAACTTTGAGGTCAATTCCTTCAGCAGTTTCCTCACCATCAGTGAAAACGAGAATGTTTCCACTTTCATCTCCGCCAGTTTCTTTGAAGTACTGAATACTTTCCTGAACTGCACTGGTCAACGCTGATGAGCCATACTGATTACGGAGATTCTCCAAGCTATCGAGTCTTGCATCAATAAGATCAATGTCGTTCGTGAAAGGAACGATTTTCTTTTGAACTTCAGCAAAGGCCACAATAGAGAGTTGATGACCGGCAGCTTTGCGGGCAAAGTGCTTGGCGATCAACGCGGCTTTTTGAAGGCGACTTGGTTTAACATCTTCTGCCAGCATACTCGCAGACGTATCAATCAGGATAATTGTTCTGTCAGACGGAATTTCCATCTTAATCTTTTCTTCAGGACCTCTGACATCTAACAAGCTGAAGAGAAGTCCACCCATTCCGGCAAGGAAGAGAAGTGTAGAAAGATAACTAAAAATGCTTCGGTTATAGAACCAATAAGTTTTAACAAACTTAAAGAATCTTCTCTCCATCAATACAACAATAACCAGGAACACTGCAAACAAAAGAACGAGCCCTGGCCAATAACTAAATTGATTAAAATTCATGTGACATCCTTAAGGAGGAGTCTGCGCAAGACTTCAACTCCAAAAAGTATCGCGACACCAATGAGAAGGAATGTATAAAACTTCTCATCATAAACAATCTGATGATTCACTTTGATTTCTGTTTTTTCAAGTTTCTGGATATCATCCAGAATTTCTTTAAGGGCTTTCTCAGATTTGGCTGGATAGAACTTACCACCAGTGAGATCACTGATCTCCTTCAGTACTTTGTAATCAATTGATCCGCCAGGTATCAGTTGATATTGCGTACCGAAAACACCATTACCAACCGGAATTTTTGCATCTTCATCAGTACCAAGTCCGATCGTGTAAACTTTGATTCCATATCGTTTCGCTTCTTCTGCTGCCTGGATCGGAGTTAACGTACCAACGTTCGCCACACCATCAGTGAGAAGAACAATCACTTTATTTTTAGTTTCGCTGTTCACGGCACGAGCCACACTCAGTGCGAGACCATCACCAATATTTGTACCACTTCCAAGGTATCCGATAGAGATTTCGGCGAGAACCTGATCAACCAATGCCGGATCAGTTGTTAAAGGAAGAAGAGTGAAAACTTTTTCAGAGAATATAATAATAGAAATTCGATCAGTAGGTCTGAGTCTAGCGAATTCACGGATTCTTTCTTTGGCCACTTCCAGTCGATTTGGTCGAATATCTTCAGCAAGCATCGATCTAGAAACATCGATACATAGAACGATGTCATTTACTTCAATATTACTAGGGGAAAACTTCTGAGGTTTTCTTGGCTGCATAAGTGCATAACTTAAATAGGCCCAACCAATGGCGCCTACTACAAAAAGCAGGATGCGAAGACCTTGTTTCCACCAGGCAAACTTGCTCAATGATTGTGGGTAATACAGCTGGGCCCGCTGGAATACTTTCCAGTAATCGAGTGCCCACATGACTCCAGCAGCGACACCAAACCAAAGAAGAAGAGGATTTTTAAACTCCATCAAATCTCCCTTGAGACTTATTCACAAATTCCCTATAGGCATTCATGACTTCACTTTTTTCAAT
>JBEIQF010000099.1:0-10443 GCA_040376635.1 Halobacteriovoraceae bacterium | reverse complement strand
CCATCGACTAAGTAGAGATATGGGAATTCAACTTTGTTATCGTCACCTGTTTCAGACATAGAGATCATTAGTCTCCATGGCTCATCTTCGCCCTTACCGTCATTCACTACAGTAGCTTTCATGCCAAGATCAGGATCACCGTTAATGAGTTTCGCTACACCAGATAAACTTGCGTGCGCTTCATCAACATAAATTTCTTTTTCATCGCCATTCGGAAGAACAGCTTTGATGTAACCCACACCGATGTAGGTTTTATCTTTGTCTTCAACACCATTACTGAGTGCTGATGATTTTTGAGCGAGTTGTAATACTTCGAGTTGGTATTTACCAGGGTCAGCAACGTTCTTATCTGCATTCACTGCAATATTCTTGTTATCACCAGTGTTGATTGCGAGTTCGCGCAAGCTACGTGCATTTTTATTTTTGAGAACTTCACCACGCATGTTCTCAACGAGAGTCATGAGTTGTTGAACGAGTGCTTTCTTATCACTGACTTTTGATTTACGCGCTTCCATCTGCTGAATAGGAATTTTTTCCGCTTCAACAATCTGTTGAACGATATCCTTTGGCAGTCCTGAATTGATGGAACCGAACGAAATCCCCAAACTTTCCTCCATGAAAGTAACGGACATTTGGAGTCAGGTAAAAATCCTATTTACCCAGTATCAAGAGTATCATTTGGGATAGTTGTCGCAACGGGGAAGAATCTGCGCTACCATGTGAAGACGAATAGTTGGAAATAGAAAAAGAGAGAAGGTGAACAACTCCCTCTCTCTTCTTCGAAAATAGTCTAAAGGCTCGGGCCACTTTTTGAATGTCCCAGCAATCTGATCGGATAATATGGATAATACTTTAGAGAAAAACTCAAATATCATCTGGGAAAAGTCGAAATTCTTTGTAAATCGACTACTTATCTACTTTTCATTCCTGCTTTTACCCGTTTGGATCCAGAAAACGATCGAGATTAACATCTTCGTACAGTCGCTTCTCATGCTCGCCTACCTCATGTTCATGGGTGGCCAGTGGTATCTACTCGGAAAAGAGATCGATCACCGCTTAAAGATCTATTTCCGCGCCAACTCAAGCATTGACCGTGTTCTTTACCGGGTTCTGATCGGGAATGCGACCATGATGCTGCTCTTCAACCTGATGTCGATCATCCCGGCACCTATTGTGAAGCACTTCTTCTGGGGCTTCTTTGTTGTCGTGGGATTGTTCTATTCATGGCCTACCCGCGGGAAGATTATCGAAGAATCTGTTTCGACTCAGTTCACTGAATATAAATATCTTGATGCGTTTGAGAAGACAGTTCTCTTTCTGACTCTTGCCATGTTCTTTACCAGTATGCCTAGTTTTCCGTTCATGAGTAATCTTGAAACGATGAAACTTATCGTGGATCCAGAAGAGAAGATGCACGGACAATTGTGGAATTATCTCCACATGAATTTTTTCCCTTTCAGGAAATTTCCTCATCTCGTGAATCTTGGCTGGAGTATGCATTTTTACTTCATCAACTTCAGTTTATACTTGCTGGCCTTCTACGGAATCATGCGATTCTTCCTCTCAAGAAGACTTTCTATTCTTGGACTTTTCGCTCTGGTTTCAACCTGGTCGTTCTCTATTTTCCTCAAGAAAGATCCTTACCTTTGTGCGACAACTTGTTTCTCTGTCCTTTGGGTTTGGTCGATTCTCTGGTGTATAAAAAGCTCCACTTACAGGTCCGGACTGATGTATGGATTACTCTGTTACATGGGCGTGATCCTGAATTTTAACTATGTATTCCTGTTTCCAGTGGGGCTTGGACTTTTGTATTTCTTCTTCTTAAAAGAGAGTACAGATTGGTACCGAGAGCAGTTTGTGAAATACACCATGCTCGGATTGTTCCTGATTCTCGTGACGATGATTACTCACGTGGACATCAGATTCTTTGATCACGCGTTTACGTTCAAGCAGTTTAATACCTACTTCAACATGCTCCTCAAACGTAAAGCGTTTTACGCGCTCTCATACATCGGACTCATCTGTCTTCTCATCATGAACTTCAAGCCACAGAGAAAAACTCTGCGTGTTCTGACTCTAGATGTGAAACGACTTCGTGAGTTTTCCATTCTTGTTGTATGTCTTTTAGTTCTGACTTTCACAGTGGAAAAAGATCTCGCGCAGAGCTTTGGTCTTCTGTGGTTCATTGTGTTTCTTTGTATTCTTCCACTCGAGTGGATCTTCCAGTCGATCTCACGTCTTCGTTCGAGAAGAAACTTCATCTACATGGTTTATGTGATCGTGTGTCTCCTGGATTCTCACTTCGAGGGACGCATCAGAATCATGTACAACTTTTTCCAATCACCACCGGATATAGTTGAGCTAATCAATCGTGAGCAATAAGTTAAGATCTTAGATTTACTTACTTTTTCAATAATTCTTTTGCACCGTTCTCCGGTAAGTTGTTACAATAAATGTAAGAACAACGAGTAGAGAATGGATCTCTACTTCGCGATCAAGGAGGACTTTTGTACAAGGCACCCTTAACCGCTACTGTTTTCAAAGATTTCTCTTCTCTCTATCAGCATTTCTCTTCGTCTTCCGCTAAAAATCCCGAACAACCATTCGTCTATGTTGATGCCGCTGGCGTAAAGCTAGTTACGAGCGTTGTAGATGCAGAAAGCGAAGCTAGTGACGGAGTATTTGCGATGTCTATGTCTGATGAGGGTCTGGTTGAGATGCTCGCCATGTATGAGGCAGGTTAACTAAGTTTGGGGAAAACTAAACTGGTCAACAATTTCTTACAAAAAATGTTGAAGGGAACCTCCGGGTTCCCTTTTTTTATGTCCTTGAAATACTTATAATGTGACGGAGCAATGTAAGAAGGGTTCAGAAATTTCAAATAAAGACTGTTGTGGAAAACTGGGGATATTTTGTGGATAAAAAACGATTGTTGATAAAATCTTTGGCCCATTTAATGAAAATTAACTTGGATGGCATTAATGATTTAGTGCGTCGATGTCCCAAAGCTGAAATCCAGTTTAAGCAAGATGGTTCACCAGTTACTGAGCTAGATCTGTTTTTATCCTCTCATGTTGAACTCATTATGAAGGAGAATTTCCCTCACATGACTTTCTATTCAGAGGAGAAATTCGATGAATGGAAATTCCCACTTATCGCTCTTGATCCACTCGATGGCACTCGAGAATATATTGAAGGAAGAGATGAGTGGGCCCTCTCACTCGGACTTTTTGAGAATGAAAAATTTGAAGGTGAAGGTTGGGTTTATAATCCTAAAACCGGAGAGTGTTTTGATCACGCCACTTCGCAATTTACAGAAAAGAAATCATACCGTGGAGAAGTCTCTCGCTCAGAGTGGAAAAAGGGCATTTTTACAAATAAGAGCACGGAGAAATTTGAAGTTCATCCTGTAGGCAGTATCGCTTACAAGCTGGGAAGATTAAGTGCAGGTAAATGTGATTTCGTCGTCAGTTTATTTCCAAAAAATATCTGGGATATTGCTGGTGGATCACTTCTATGCAAAGAAGCGGGAATAAAATTTTATTCACAAGGAAAGGAAGTTACTTCCGTGCAGAAGCTTTACCAGCCACCTTTGATTTGGTGCCGGCCGGAACTTTTTTCGGAGCTTTCAAAAATTTATCCTTAGCAGGGCAAACGTCTTTTAGATTACACAAATCACATTGCGGGCGATTGGCGATACACGTTCTTCTACCGAGGAAAATGAGAAGATGTGAGAGCATCGTCCATTGATCATTCGGAAATAGCTTCATGAGATCCTGTTCAACTTTCTCCGGATCAGTTTGTTTCGTGAGACCCAGGAGAGCAGCAGTTCTCTTCACATGAGTATCAACTACAATACCTGTATTAATATTGAAGGCATTTCCCAGAACGACATTGGCCGTTTTTCTTCCCACTCCAGGCAGCTCCTGAAGCTCTTCTACGGTTCTTGGAATTTCACCTTTGTGATTATCCATCAGCATCTGAGCACAACCGATCAGGCTCTTAGCTTTATTGCGGAAAAAGTTAATCGACTTGATCACTTCTTCCACTTCTTGAAGATTCGCTTTCGCGAGTTTCTGCGGAGTAGGATATTTTTTAAAGAGGGCCGGAGTCACCATGTTCACTCGGGCGTCCGTACATTGAGCAGAGAGAATAGTTGCTAGTAGCAGCTCGTAAGCATTGGAATGGTTTAGCTCGCAATGAGCATCAGGGTGCACTTTTTGAAGCCTCGTATAGACTTCCTGGGCCAGTTCATTTTTCTTCATAGTTTGCCTATCTTATCAAAGCTTGCTAAGAAGAGGGAATGTCGAATTTCAAAGTTAAAGACCACTATTTTGATAAAGCAAAGCGCGAGAACTTCATGGCTCGCTCTGTTTATAAATTAGAGGAAATCGACGAGAAATATAAAATCCTTAAACCAGGTATGCTCGTAGTTGACTTCGGTTATCACCCTGGATCGTGGATTCAGTACACGAGCCGGATTATTGGGGACGAAGGTCGTGTTGTTGGTATCGATGTTCGTGAAGTTAACAAAAAACTTTCGGGCGTGAAGAACGTTCGGGTTTATCAGAAAGATATTTTCGATATTCATGATCTCAAACAGTTGGATGTGGACAGACAATTCGATGTGGTTTTGTCTGACATGGCGCCAAATACGACCGGGATTAAAACACTCGATCAGGATCGCTCCCTCAACCTCGTGGAATCTGTGTTCGGACTCCTTCCAAAGTTCCTCACACCAGGTGGAAATTTCGTCATCAAGGTCTTCGATTCTCAACATGCTCAGAACTTTCTCAAAGAACAGAAAAACCTGTTCAAAGAGTTCCATTATTTGAAGCCAAAATCCACTCGTAGCATTTCTAAAGAATTTTTTGTCATTGGAAAGAACTTTAAGGCATAATGCCTTTATGGTTTTTAAGGATTTAAACCGCAAAGGTAACTTTGCTCTTTTAGGCGTACTGAGTGTCGTTGCACTCATTTCTTTTCCCGTTTGGGGGAATCTCAACTTTATTAAGGACAATACTCTCTTTGCTTCACCTGCTATCCAGGTAAAGCCGGAAGTAACGGATACATCACAAAGTGATGACTTTAATAAGATTCTTTCAAAGCATCAGAGCTGGTCTGAGCAGCTTGATTACGATTCATCAAAATTCAACGTGCAATACACGTTCAATGCTGACCTCGAAGAGTTCATCAAGAAGCAGCTTGGTCTCTATCATCCGGACTACACATCTGTTGTAGTGATGGACAATGAGACAGGACACATCATCGCCGCTGTCGATTACGCTCGCGAGAAGAAGGTTTATGGGCGTGACCTAGCGTTTACGAACAGCCACCCTGCCGCAAGTATCTTCAAGGTCATTACGGCCGCAGATCTTCTCGAGAACACTCACATCAAAACTGACACTGAGTTTCATTTTACTGGCCGTTCGACGACTCTTTATCGTCACCAGCTGAAAGATCCGGGCGGACGTCACCGCTGGATCAGAACTCTGGATCTTGAAAAAGCTTTCGCTACTTCCAACAACGTTATCTTTGGTCGTACTGCGATTGAAAACCTGACACCTGCTGGTCTGAAGAAGATGGCAGAAAAGTTTGGCTTCAATAAGCGTCTCGTCCAGGGAATCAACCTCGCACCATCTTCCTTTAACATGGCAGCAGATCAATACAACCTCGCTGAACTATCGTCAGGTCTTAACGACAAGACGCTTATGAGTCCGGTTCATGGTGCATTGATTGGTTCAATCGTAGCTAACGGTGGTGTTCTTCGTTATCCGGTTGTGATCAAGGAACTTCAGGGCATTAACGACAAGAAAACGATCTATCCTCCTATGAAAAAAGATGAGGTCGTTCTTACTCCGCGAACTGCTGAAGATCTTCGTACTCTTTTCATGGCGACAATTACTCAGGGAACTGCTCGTGCTTCTTTCCGTAGAAGTAAGTACCTTCTCGATAAACTTGAAATCGGTGGTAAGACGGGAAGTCTTACGGGCGGCGAACCATTCGGTAAGCGCGACTGGTTTGTAAGCTATGCAAAATCACTTGAAGACAAAAATGATAAAGGTATCTCTATTTGTGTAATGATTGTTAACCAGAGAAAATGGTATGTTAAATCATCTCTCGTGGCGAAAAACATTATGGAGTATTACTACTCAACTCTTCATCCACAGAAAAAATAAAAGGATCTTTCGATGGAAGACAATTCAAATCCTGAAGCAGCCCCTGCTGTTCCCGCTCAGGATCCTGCTGTTACTGCTGCTGCCGCTCCACTTATTTCGAAGAAAGATAAGTTCATCAAAGAAGTTAAATCGTTCACATTTATCATTCTTTCAGTGCTCATTTTCCGTTCGGTGCTTTTTGAGCCATTCAAAATTCCATCGGGCTCAATGATTCCTACACTTTTGATTGGTGACTTTATTCTTGTGAATAAATTCTCATATGGTTTCAAGGTACCTTTCTCTGATTGGTTCACTGATCCTATTTACATGACTGGGCCGAGCCAGCCAGTTCGTGGTGATGTTATTGTTTTCAAGTATCCTAAGGATACAAACCTTAACTACATCAAGCGTGTTATTGGTCTACCAGGCGATACGATTGAAGTGATTGATAAAGTTGTTTACGTGAACAACAAGCCAATCGAGACAAAAGAAGTGGATGGGAAAGAGATCATCGAAGACATGGATGATCGTTATCGTTCTTATCAGTTCAAGTTTATGGAAACTAAAACTGGGGACCAGACTCACATTACTCAGGTTGATACTGGTAATGATTATTTCGCTAACTACTACAAGTTCACAGTTCCTAAGGATAATTACTTTGTGATGGGTGATAACCGCGACTTCTCAGCTGATTCACGTCGCTGGGGTACAGTTCCATTCGGTCACATCAAAGGTAAAGCTATCATGATCTGGTTCTCTCTTTCAGTTCCATGGCCATGGACTGAGGATGAGCAGGAATCATGGAAGTTCCGCCCTTGGAGAATTGGTAAAATTATTGATTAATGAAAAGCCCTCGTAAGAGGGCTTTTTTTTTACTTTAAAATGATCTTAGTTTCACCGTCGTTACCACTCTCAGTAGACGAAGCCTGGAAATCACGGGATTTTTTCAGGTAATCACGTAGCCAGTTCTTTAAGACACCATCGCCATGACCATGAATCACACTAAGATATGGAATATCGCCGGAGAGTAAATCCCCAAGTGATTTCTCGACAAGATTCTGGAATTCAGACAAGCGCATACCACGTACATCAAGTTCCAGTTGTGTACTGGAGGTCTTTTCAAAACTCACTGATACTTTTGGTCTGATGGGCGCACGTTTTGATCTTCCCAGAGTTGCCAGTGGAACCGTCATCTTGATCGGACCTTTTGCGATCGTGACTTCTTTTCTGCGTAAATCAATTCCTTGAATGGAGAATTCTTTTTTCAGGACATGCGAATAAACAATGTCACCGTTCTTGATGTCAGTGATTTCAAGATCTCCGACAGGAATTTCTTCCTCAGGTTCAGGAACTACACCACGAAGTTTATCGATTTGGGTTTTAAACTGATGAGACTTTTCATCAATTCTTTTCACCTTCTGAATTTCGTTTCTACGAGCTTCTTCGACGAGGTTTCTGGCCTCAACAAGAATTTTGTCCACTTCCTGGCGGGCCTTTGTGAGTTCTTCTTTCATTCGAAGATTAAGAACTCCTTCCATGGCCCCTTTCTGGTTTTTAAGTTCAACCTCAAGCTGGCGGGTAGAGTTCAGGACTTTATCGAGTTCAATTTGTTTCTGGGAAACTTTTTGAAGGAGAGTTTCATAGCTCACGTTCTTTGCACTTAAGTGCGAGAGTGCTTTTGCTGGAACATCCTTAACACCCTCATGACCTCGAGAGAGAATCTTAAAGATATCAATTGCCATCGATGCACCAGGAGTTCCCCACTGAATTTTATAAGTGGGTTTCATGCTTGTTGTATCAAATCCTACATGGGCAGAAATATAGTTCCTGTCCTGATGGATGAGAGTCTTAAACATCTGATGGTGAGTTGAAACCACGATGTGACATGTGGCTTTCTTGTGAAGCTCATCAAAGTATGCGAGAGATAAAGCCGAGGCTTCATCTGACGATGTTGAATTAAAAATCTCATCAATAAGAATAAGATTTGAAGGAAGAATATTCTCCATGAGCTCAATGTAATTTTTTACTTCACCTGAGAACGAAGAAAGTCCGACCTGAAGGTCCTGAAGATCATTACCAAAATAGAACAGGCCTTCGTAAGGATACATTTCTGCTTCTGCCGCAGGAACAAAGAAGCCGTGATAGAAAAGTAAGTACGCTAATGTGACTGATTTCAGAAATACAGTTTTACCGCCGGTATTAGGACCAGAAATAACGATCCCGTGATGCTGGTCAAAACAATCAGCATTGTTCTTTACTGCATTTTTAATGAGCGGATGAAAAAGTTGGGTGAATTTAAAACCAGCTTTTGCACGGATGCTTGGGGCTTCAAGATTGTATCTGGTCGCAAAATCTGTTTTTGCGAGATAAAAATCAATTCGTTTCAGGAGGTAAAGTGCATCCTTATTGAGAGGAGTGAACTCACCCAATTGCCTTGAGAACTTAATGGCAAGCTGATTGATGATTTCATCAATCTTTGCAATCAACTCTAATCTTCTGTTACAGGCATCGCGAACTTCGTAAGGTTCAACAAACAAGGTTGAACCGGATTCAGAACGAGAAACAATTAAACCCAGATCAGAGCGATAAGAGTCAGATCGGACCGGCACTACAAAACGATCATAG
This sequence comes from Halobacteriovoraceae bacterium, assembly GCA_040376635.1. Taxonomy (GTDB): domain Bacteria; phylum Bdellovibrionota; class Bacteriovoracia; order Bacteriovoracales; family Bacteriovoracaceae; genus Peredibacter. The sequence goes on along the minus strand of JBEIQF010000099.1, from coordinate 1,660 downwards.
TGAACATCGTAACTGTTATATTGGAGAACTTTCTGGTTCTGAGGAGTATTAATCCACTCCTGGACCGTTCTTCTGATTCTGTCTTCAAGTTCACGAAGACGTTTAGTCAGATCCGACAATTCAGGATGACGATCAAAATGAACTTCCCCGGATGAATCAACTAGATGACGGAACTCGCGCAAAAACTTTCTCTGAAATGGATTGAAATCGATCGCAGCAATTTGTTGGAACTCAGGAATGCGGAATTTCGGCATATCCTGCTTGATAAAAGTAACACTTTCAACCAGGAGAGCGACTTTATTCAGTTCTGAGAATGAAAGGACGCCTTCCTTAGACAAATGATTAGTGTGACGCTCAAGAGATTCATCTGCCGGAAGCTTGCTCAACAGAGAACCCATCAACTGACGATAGTCGTCTTTGAATTCCTGAAGATATGTCTGGGTGCGAATAAACTCAGTCGCCAGATCTTCCCAGCGATTAATAAATAGTTCACTGGTAAGAGACTTCTTATTACTCTCAAAGTAAGCAAACTGAGCTATAATACCCGTGAGGACGTCCCATTCGACTTGTGTGTGGTGCACAGAGTGTTGAGTAGTGATAAGATTAATCGTCATATGATCCAATACTATCTTGATTTACAAAAACAGGTCAAAAATATCAGAGAAAAGTCCCTCGCCCAAGGACAAATCCAGAAAATATATTCTACGGCCTGGTTCATTTCTTTTTCTATTCGTGCGCCCGGTAAAACATGGCACTTATACTGCGGACGAGGCGGTGGATTTGAGGGCGTTTGGCTCAATGATTCGCCACCACCATCTGAACTTCGACGCAGGGATAATTTCCTGGAATATTTTAGAAAACACATGAGCTCGTGTGCTTTTCTTGATCTCACGGTCGATAAATATGATCGTATCGTAAAAATGACTTACCAGAAGTTTGGAGAAGAGCAATCATTCCTATGGTTCTGGAAAGGCAGAAAACTTTACTTCCTTCATCATTACCAGGAACAACCTGAAGCTCCTTTTAAACTTCTCTTGAGCTGGAAGGGTAAGTCTTTTGTTCCCGGACTTGAGACGAGAGATCTCTTTGATTACTTCGATGATATTGGAAGACATCGTGACATGAATCATGATCTTTCAACTCCTGAAATTCCTTCGATTGCAAAAATTGTTGAAGACGAAATGAAAGCTTCTTCGCTTAAAGGTCTTTCTTCGGCTCCTACATTTCTTCAACGGAAGAAAGAAAATATTCAGGACGATCTTCGTAAAACTCGTCAGTGGGAAAAACTCCAGTCGATACTCGACAAGGGTGATTCACTCGATGATATCTACGAATTGAAGGTGGATGATCAGAAGATTAAATTTGAAGGAGAGTTAAATCCTTACGAGCGAAGAAATCTCCTTTTTCAAAAAATTAAGAAACTGAAACGTGGTGAAACAATTCTTAAAGAACGTCTAGGAAATGTTGAAGAGCAACTTGCCGGTAAGGCGACTCAGACGAAATCAGAATCCACTATCCCGATGATTAAACCAATCTGGGGTGAAGATAAATCGCAACAGGCGAATCAACCGGCCAAAGCTAGTCCTGATGAATTTAAAATTTTTAAATCGGATGCCTTCCAAGTCGGTGTGGGTCTCAATGCTCAGGGGAACGATCAGCT
>JBEIQF010000053.1:0-13356 GCA_040376635.1 Halobacteriovoraceae bacterium | reverse complement strand
ATCACTAAAGAAGTGAAACCTGCAATGAACATCACTACGGGTGTTCAGAAATTTGTCTCGCCAGGGGTGAAATCGATTAACAATACTGAGAAAGAACTAGAAGAACGATCTAGAGTTGAGCAACCGGAATAAAAAAAGGGCCCCAAAAGGGCCCTTTCTTTTATCTGTAAAATCTTTTTGAGATTAAGCAGCTTTCTGAAGGATAAGGAATGCGATACCGAAACCGAAAAGAACAAGAGACTCGATAAGTGCAAGAGCAAGAATCATTGGAGTCTGAAGTTTTTCAGCAGCAGCTGGGTTACGAGCGATACCTTCAAGAGCTACAGAAGCAGCTTTACCTTGAGCCATTGTTCCACCGATAACAGCAGAAGCGAATGCGATAGCAGCAGCAAGAACAACGAATGCAGTAGTGTTTTCCATTTTATTTTCCTTTTTAGAAAAAATTAGATCTTAGTGGTGAGCTTCGTGTTCATCATGATCGTGATGAGCAGTGGCCATACCAATATAGATCATTGTTAGTAGAGAGAATACGAATGCCTGAAGGAAGCCTACAAAGATACCCATAGCATAGAATGGGATCGGAACGATGTAAGGTACTAGTTCAGAGAAAATTCCAAGGATCAAGTGATCTCCATCCATGTTCCCGCGAAGACGTAGAGCAAGAGATAGAGGACGAACTGAAACTGAAATGATTTCGATAGGGAAGATAAGAAGAGCAAGTGCTGGCATCGGGCCTGCGAAGTGCTTCAAGTAGTTCACGATACCAACAGCTCTGATACCAACGAAGTTGAAGTATAAGAATGTGAAGATACCAAGAGCAAGAGTTGTATTTAAGTTTTGGTTAGCAGACATCGAGCCAGGGAAAATACCGATGATGTTGTTAATCAAAATGAACATGAAACAGAAGATGATATAAGAGAAATATTTCTTCGCTGACTCTTCACCCATTACAGTTTTAGCTGTTGAGTACATCGCCTGGCCAAGTGACTCGAGGATGTTACGAACAGTAATGCCAGCATCCGGGATGATGTAGTTCTTAACTTTAGAAATTTGAGCGCGGTAAAGAACACCCGCAACCAACATAATAAGAGAACCAAACACTAGAGCTAGTGTGTGAGCTGGAACGTGCGTCTTGTGAGAAGCTTCGTTAAAGAAGTTAAACCCACCTGAAGCAAGCGCAGACTGAGCAAGAAATAAGCCGATAAAGCCTAAAAATTTCATATATATCCCTAACTATTTTGATAGTTGTTTTTAATAGAAACGACCTGAATTATCAATTGGAAAAAGATTATAGCGAAGAGTTTTGTGATTAAGGCTTTCTTGTAGAAGTAGATCAAAGCAATAAGGCCGAACAACAAAGTAAACTTTAGTCCCATAAGAATCAGTATTCTACCCAGGGAACGCGACGCGGCAGTGCCTTCGCCACTTGCGGCCTCAGTTACTGACTTAACAATATTAACTAGTACCGTATGGTTTAAGACCAGAACCAAAAGGGCCCCAAACAAAACCAGACTATCAAGCGTCAGCCCACCACCCAGGATGACACATGGGATGATATTGACCGCCGAAAGGAGGTAGAACTTTTTATCGAGTGGTTTTTTTACTGTTTTTTCTTCCATGAGACCTGAATCATTTTAATGAGCATTACTACAACAACAGCAATCAGAACTCCCTGGGCCACACCTTGAGAGATGTATCCAAGTTTCACAAGCTCCTGGAACGCAAAGAATACTCCGAGAATAGTCGAAGGTAATCCAAGTGCCAGAGCGAGTGCTTTCTTCCAACTAGTCATTTGCCGATAAAGATAAATTAATTATCGTTTTCTCGCAACTCTTCGGGCGTATAAAGATTTAAGTCTTGCCCTTAAAACATCCGGATTCGGATAAGAGGGGAGCAGCGAATAATAAATGTTATAAGCTTCTTTTAATTTCTCGTTCGATTCGTAGGCATTGGCGATCAGGAATTTCACTTCAACGATCTGATCCTTACGGCGTTCACGTTTGAGGTATTCCAGCCAGTATTCGACCGCTTTATCCCAGTTCTTGTTATAAAACTCTACAAGACCCATAAGGTTGTAGGCCTGAACGTAAAACGGATTTGTTGGCTGACTCAGAATCTGGTTAAAAATCGCGCGGGCCTTATCATAACGACCCATCTCGAAATAGGATTCACCTACACGAAGATAATAATAATCGTAATTTTTAAGCTTAGGCTTAAAGTGCATCAGCATTTGATAGAAGTGAATCGACTCTGAGTAATTTTTCGCGAAAGTAAAATTAATGTCGGCCATTTTCTCTAAGGCCTTCACATGCCAGAGAGGATCATCCACATTATCAATAATGTATTTGTAATACTTGAGGGCCTTTACCTGTTCATCCAGATAGAGATAATAAATTTCTGCGAGCTGGTAGTTGATTTTGGTCTTGATAACTTTTGAGGGATTCTTTTTTAGAACACGTTCATAAAGCTCAACGGCCTTACCAAAGTCCTGGTTATCAACATATTTCTGGGCAGTGAGAATGTCTTGATTGAGTCCTGAGGTGAAGTCGCACGACGACAACAACCCCAGGACGAAGATTAGAACTAATAGTTTATTGAACAGGAGTCTCAGAAGATTCACCATCTGAACCATCATCTTCTGATTCAGCAATTTTCTCAACAGCTACAACTTTTTCATCAGGTTTAACGTTGATGAGTCGAACGCCTTGAGTGTTTCTTCCGAGGAGGGAAATACCAGAGATTTTCGTTCTGATAACTTGACCCTTATCTGTAATGATCATCAGATCATCTTTATCAGTAACAGGAAGGATACCCATGATCTCACCAGTTTTCTCAGTGAGTTTCATAGCAAGAATACCTTTACCGCCACGAGACTGCTTACGGTATTCTTCAGCAGAAGAACGCTTACCATAACCACGTGATGTAACAGTCAGGATTTCAGAATTCTCTTCGATAATTTCCATACCGATAACTTCTTCACCGTCTTCAAGGCTCATACCTTTCACACCCTGAGACACACGTCCCTGAGCACGACAGTCATCTTCGTGGAAACGAATTGATTTACCACCAGAAGAAGCAAGAAGAACATCTTTCTTACCGTCAGTCACACGAACAGCAAGAACTTCATCGCCATCCACAACCTTGATTGCTTTAAGGCCGTTCTGTCTCATGTTCTTATACTCAGAAAGTTCAGTTTTCTTCACAATACCGTGTTTAGTAGCGAAGATAATGAAACTTCCTTCTGCTTCACGAGGAACAGTGATGATCTCTTTTACTTTCTCATCTTGTGGAAGAGTAATGATGTTTACGATGTTACGACCTTTCGAAGTACGTAGACCTTCAGGGATCTGGTAAACTTTGATCGAGAACACAGTTCCTTTATCAGTAAAGATCATGAGTGTATCGTGAGTATCAGCAGTGAAGATTGATGTGTAGAAGTCTTCATCTAGATCCGCGCCCTTCACACCTTTACCACCACGCTTCTGAGCACGGTAAGTATCAGATGCCATACGCTTCAAGTAACCTTTCTGCGTAATTGTCACGATCACTTCTTCATTCTTAATCAAATCTTCCATGTGAATTTCATCAGCTTGCGCGATGATTTCAGTACGACGAGCATCACCGTAATTTTCGCGGATTTCAACAAACTCGCCACGGATGATGTCTTTGATTTGCTCTTCAGAACCTAGAATTCCTTCTAAGCGGAAGATCTCTTTCATGATGGCTTCGTAATCAGCAATGATCTTATCTCTTTCAAGACCCGTTAAGCGCTGGAGACGCATATCGAGGATTGCTTGGGCCTGGATAGTTGAAAGAGTGAATTTGTGCATGAGCTGATCTTTAGCCTGGGCAGGACCCTCTGACTTTTTGATCATCTCTACGATTTCATCAATGTTCTCAACCGCGATCTTCAAACCTTCTAAGATATGAGCGCGCTCTTTTGCTTTCTTTAATTCATAAGTCGTACGACGGATAACGATTTCGCGACGGTGCTCGATGAAGCATTGTAATTGCTCCTTGAGATCCATAACTTTCGGCTGACCGTTGTAAATTGAAAGGAAGATGATACCGAAAGAAACCTGCATCTGAGTCTGTTTGTAGAGACGGTTCAGAACTACAGCGCCTTGTTCACCTTTTTTGATATCGATAACAACACGGATACCTTCACGTGAAGATTCATCGCGGATATCAGAAATACCTTCAATTGCTTTTTCAGTAACAAGCTCAGCAATTTTTTCAATAAGCTTAGCTTTGTTCACTTGGTATGGAAGCTCAGTGATCACGATCATTTCGCGATCGTTTTTCTTCACTTCGATATCGGCTTTCGCACGAATCTGAATAACGCCTTTACCTGTGTGATACGCCTGCTGAATACCAGCTGTTCCGTGAATCGCACCAGCAGTCGGGAAATCCGGACCTGGAATAATTTTAATAAGGTCATGCACTGTCATTTCCGGAGTATCAAGAAGGGCAAGAAGTCCTGTCGTGATCTCAGTTAAGTTGTGCGGAGGAATGTTTGTCGCCATACCAACTGCAATACCGGCAGAACCGTTAATGAGAAGGTTTGGAACTTTTGTTGGAAGAACAGTCGGCTCTTGTAATGAACCGTCATAGTTATCCTGCCAATCAACAGTTTCTTTATCAATATCACCAAGCATGTCGTTGGTGAGTTTGTGCATTCTTGCTTCTGTATATCGCATGGCCGCAGCGTTATCACCGTCGATCGAACCGAAGTTACCCTGACCATCAATAACCGGATATCTCATTGAGAAATCCTGAGCAAGACGAACGAGAGCGCCGTAAACAGCAGAGTCACCGTGTGGGTGATATTTACCGATAACGTCACCGACGATACGAGCTGATTTCAGGTATGGTCTGTTGTGATAGTTGTTAAGCATGTGCATGGCAAAGAGTACACGTCTGTGTACTGGCTTGAATCCATCACGTACGTCCGGAAGTGCACGTCCAACGATTACTGACATCGCGTAATCGAGATAACAGTTTTTCATCTCATCTTGAATCAAGAGAGGAGAAATATTTCCGTGGTTTGGCTGAGAGTTGTTGTTTTCTTCGCTCATTCTTCTTCCTTAAAAATTAAATATCGAGGTTACGAACGTTAAGAGCATTTGTTTCCACAAATTCTCTACGTGGATCAACCTGATCACCCATAAGAACCGAGAACACCTGATCCGCATCGATTGTATCTTCGATTTTCACCTGAAGAAGCGTGCGGTTGTTAGGATTCATCGTCGTTTCCCAAAGTTGCTCAGGGTTCATCTCTCCGAGACCCTTATATCGCTGAATGTATGCGCCCTGGCGGCCTTCATTTGAAACAAATGCAGCAAACTCAGGAAGACCAGTGTGTTTGTGTGAATTACCCTGGTGTTTCATCACGAATTCAGACTTAAGGTACTTCTTAATCCCTTCGTACTGGTTGATAAGATCTGCAAACTCAGAAGAGTCAGCAAAGTTGATACCGATACGGAAGTTTTTAGTCTTAAGTGCAGACGCAACTGAAACTCGCAGCTGGAATCCAAGATTTTTCAGGTCTTCTTCAACAGTAAGTTTATATTTTTTAAGATTTACGTGAGCATCACTCATCACTTTGTGCGTGATCATGTCGGCATAAGTAGTAAGCTTCGCCCTGTCTTTCATGATGTCAGCAGTAAGAGTGCCATCTTCAACAATTGTTCTCAGGAATTGAGCGTCGTAGTGACGGTCATAACTCGCAAGAGTGTTGTTGTAATTTCTGAACTTATTCACAGAAGCTTTAACAGTATCAAGTTCAACCTTGTTACCATCAATTGTGATTTCACAGTCAGAAAGTGAGCTTGAAACGAGATACGATTCAAGTTCGCCACCATCTTTCAAATAACGCTCATTCTTGCCTTTCTTATATTTGTAGAGAGGTGGTTGAGCGATATACAAGTGACCACGCTCTACGATCTCAGGGAACTGACGATAGAAGAGAGTAAGAAGAAGCGTACGAATGTGTGAACCATCCACGTCCGCATCTGTCATGATCACGATTTTGTAGTAACGAAGTCTTGAAATATCGAATGAATCTTTACCGATACTCGTTCCGATTGCCTGAACAAGCATCTTGATTTCATCGTTACCTAGCATTTTGTCGTAACGAGCTTTTTCTACGTTAAGGATCTTACCCTTAAGTGGAAGTACGGCTTGCGTACGACGGTCACGACCTTGCTTAGCTGAACCACCAGCAGAGTCACCCTCTACGATGTAGATTTCGCAAAGCTCAGGATTTTTTTCCTGACAGTCGGCCATTTTCCCCGGAAGACCAGAGAAGTCGAGAGCGGTTTTACGACGTGTAAGTTCGCGCGCTTTACGAGCGGCTTCACGTGCAGCAGCTGCATCGATTGATTTTTTAAGAATTGTCTTACCAACGTTCGGGTTTTCTTCGAGGTAAATCTTGAAACGATCACCAACGAGAGAGTTCACGATACCTTCAACTTCAGAGTTACCAAGTTTTGACTTAGTTTGACCTTCGAACTGAGGGTTTGTGAGTTTAACTGAAACAATCGCAGTCAAACCTTCACGCATATCATCGCCCGTGAGGGAGATTTTGATATTTTTAAGAATGTTATTATCTTTCGCGTAGTTGTTAAGAACACGCGTAAGAGCAGTTTTGAAACCAGAAACGTGAACGCCACCTTCAGGAGTGTTGATGTTGTTCGCGTAAGAAGTCATCGTTTCCGAATAACCATCCGTCCACTGCATAGCTACTTCCACTTCGTAATTATCACGAGACTGGAAGAAGTAAATTGGCTCTTTGTGAATCGGCGTTTTTGCACGGTTAAGGTAAGTAACAAACTCACCTAGGCCACCTTCATAGTGGAAAGTTTCACCTTTCTCATTACGCTCATCGAAAATAACGATTCTTAAACCTTTGTTCAAGAACGCCATTTCACGGAAACGGTTTGCAAGAGTGTCGTATGAATATTCGTGAACTTCGAAAATTTCGTTATCAGATTTGAAAGTTACAGTTGTTCCTGTGTCCTTAGGATCACAGTCACCAATAACTTTTAGCGGCTCTTTTGCAGCACCTTGAACGAATTCAAGGCGGTGAACTTTACCGTGTTTTTTAATTTCAATTCGAACCCACTTAGAGAGTGCGTTCACAACGGAAGCACCTACACCGTGAAGACCGCCGGAAACTTTATAAGCTCCGCCTTCCTCGTTAAACTTTCCTCCAGCGTGGAGTTTTGTATAAACGATTTCAGCTGCTGAAACACCTTCACCAGGAACCATGTCTGTGGGAATACCACGACCGTTATCCACAACTGTGAGTGAGTTATCAACGTGAATAACAACTTTGATCTCAGTACAGTATCCTGCAAGAGCCTCATCGACAGCGTTATCAACAATCTCGTACACACAGTGGTGGAAACCACGGAAGCCGGTGTCACCAATGTACATACCAGGACGTTTTCTAACGGCTTCAAGGCCTTCTAGAATTTTAATCTGGCTAGCGTTGTATTCAGTATTAACTTTTGAAATAGAATCAGGAGTTTGATTCATTCAGATGCTCCTATCCATGGTTTGTGAGCGTTCCATGTTCAATATAAAACTTCTTTGAAGCTGGAATCTTTTCCAGCTCTTTCCCAAAATTCTCATTCGCAGTGGTAATCAAAACTTGGAAATTTTTTGTTTCCAAATATTGGACCAAATTTTTCCATCTCTGGCTATCCAATTCGCCTGAAACGTCGTCAATTAAGACTATGGGATAAGAGGTAAATTTATACCGAAAAAGCTCAATATAGGCAAATATAAGGCTTAGAAACGCCATCTTTTGCTGGCCTAAGGAGCAGAACTCAAACGCATTGAGTCCATCAAAGCTGAAAATGAAGTCATCTCGGTGAATTCCTACCTGTGTAACTTCCGCTTTCATGTCGACATTTTCCTGGTGACGATAGAAGTCAAATATCTTCTTTTTGTCCCAATGAACGAAAACAGAGTCCAGAGTGAGTTCCAGAGCGTGATCTTCAGAGAAAATCGCCTTAAAAGTAGGCGTAATGAACTTATTCAGCTCAGTCAGAAATTCGTGTCTTTTTGCCGTCAGTATAGCGGAGTAATCACTTACCTGTTCATCAATCGCTTTTAGCTGGGAAGAAGCGTTTTTCCCTCCGAAGGCGAGTACAGAATTCCTGAATTTCATCGATTTCTGAAATCTCGTCAAAACCTGGCGATATTCCTTATCCTGCAGGGAAATGTGTGAATCTATCCACTGACGACGGAAAGTAGAACTATTATGAAACTGATAGGCATCGAAGGGATTAATGAACACACTCGAAGCCGGGGTTTTTGATTTTTCCGGCTTGTTATTCAGAAATCTCTCTTCGAGAGCATCAGACATACGAAGACTGTAGGGAAGTAGTTCGGATCCATTCTCAAAAACTGATTGCACGATGATCTCAGGACTTTCGCCCTCAATGTTGATCATTTGTGCATAATCAGTGTTTTTACGAAAAGATTTTTTATTCGTGAGATAGAAAACGGCTTCTAAGAGATTTGTTTTACCGTTTCCGTTTTGTCCAAGAATGCAATTTATCCCTGGACCAAAATCAAAAATTACGTTTTTGAGATTACGGAAGTTTTGGGCTTGTAATTTTTTAATCTTCCAACAATTCATCAACAATTAGAGCTTAAGCGGCATGATAATTCCCAGGAACTCTGGAAGATCATCAGCTTTAATCACAACTGGGCTCAATTCGTTGTTAAATTCGAAAGTAACATCTGTCTCATTGAGTACAGATAGGCTCTCGATCAAATATTTGGCGTTAAAACCAATTTCAGTGCTCTTCCCATCATAAACGATAGGTAGAGTTTCAGTCGCCTGTCCTAGGGCCGGGTGATTCGTAGAAATCACTAGCTCATTTTTCTGGATATTGAGTTTCACGCCATTTGTTTTCTCGTTAGAGAGGATCTTGATTCTCTTAACAGCGTTCAAAATAGCATTACGATCGATATGGAAACGATTTGTTGTCTTAGAAGGAATGACCGTCTGGTACTTAGGATATTCACGAGCAATTAAACGAATTGAAAGATAGTACTCATTTCGTGCATTCACAAACATGAATGAATCATCCAATGAAATTGAAACTTCATCTTCAGGATATGTATCAGCAATCTTTTTAAGCTCTGAGATCCCTTTACGTGGAACGATAACACCATCACCAAGGAACTTGTTCTCACCGATAAATTCATGGGTATCAAGTAAAGCAAGTCTGTGACCATCGATAGCTACAGCTCTTAACTTGGCATCCGTCATCTGGAGATAAATACCATTAAGGTACAATCTAGTTTCATCAGTAGAAATCGCATGCGAAGTCTTGTTGATGATATGAGCTACTTGTTTTGTTTTTAATCTGAATTCAGAACTTGAGTTCTGGAAACTTAACTGTGGAAATTCATCAGCGCTTGTAATTAAAAGTGAATAATTAATATTTTTACAAGTGAGATTTAAAAGGTTGCTGTTATCAACATTTACCAACACATCATCGTTAGGAAGTTCTCTTAAAATATCAGCAATGTTTTTGCTGTTGATACAGAAGCTACCTTCACCTTCAACTTTAGCATTCAAAAGAATCTTAGCTGAAACTTCTAAGTCAGTTGCAATCAATTCAAGTTTTTGACCTTGAGATCTGATCAAACAATTTGTCAGGATTGGACGAGAGTTTTTCTTATCCACGACAGATAGTACTTTATTAATAGCATCTCTTAAAATTTGAGACTGAATAGTAAATTTCATATTGGTTCCTCTAGAGGCTAAAGTTTTATCTTTAAGCGGAGACAATTTCAAGTAAATGCCCGTCCTGTTCCAGGTTTCTTTCTTCCCTTTATATATATGTATTTAAGATTTATATAATGATAGGCCGGACAATGTTGATGGATTTCCACGAACCTTTAAATTACCGCAACTTAATCTTAATTTTCTCCAAAGCTTTCAACGCACATCTGGAAGTAAGATAAAAATTCATTCGTATATCTATGGTGGAAACGTGGATGAATTAAGATTTGTGCATGCTGACCTTGATGGAACCTTAATAACTATTTTTAACACAGCTCAATACGTGTGGATTTGGTGCTTGAGTAGTCATTCCATCCACAAAATTTTCCACATTGTTAATCGATTGAGTGTTGATCAACATCAATCCACATAACATCGTGTGAGTTTGTTAATGTGAGTATTCAGTAGTTGTTAGAATGTAGGCGCAGAAATCCACGTCAACATTCTGTTAACTGTGGATTCTTGTTAATGAGTGGATAAATTACAGCTGTTTTTCGATCTCGAGAACTTGCTGAGCAAGATGACCATCTGTCTTGATACGATCAGAAATCGTTTTAATGGCGTGTAGAACTGTAGAGTGATCACGACCTGAGAAATAGTGACCATTATCTTTAAGAGTCGGTTTAAGCATTTTAGACACGATAAACATTGCTACCTGGCGGGGTAATGCCACTTCTTTCGTTTTGGCCTTACCGCGAATGTCTCCAACCGGAATCTTATAATAGTTAGCAACTGTCTTTGTGATGCTTTCAATTGTTACGTGTTTTTGATTTTCAATTTCTTCATTGAGCTTCAAATGTTCTTTAGCAACTTCAAGGTCGATGTCCACTTTAAGGATTGAAGTCACAGCTCCAAGCTTAATAAGACAGCCTTCAAGCTCACGAATGTTGCTCTTCACGCATTTAGCGACAAGATTCACAACATCGTCTGAAAGGTACACGTCTTTTTCGACTGCTTTTTTCTTTAAAATAGCGATTCGAGTTTCAAGATCCGGCTGCTGAATTTCAACTGGAAGAGCTGAAGATAGGCGAGTGCGGATTCTGTCCTCGATTCCATCAATTTCTTTCGGTGTTTTATCCGAAGTGAAAACAAGCTGTTTTCCTTTTTCAATGAGTTCATTGAAAATGTGGAAGAACATCTCCTGAGTTGTGGTTTTATTCTTCAACTCGTGGATATCGTCGATAATTAAAATGTCAGTTTGTTCAGTATATTTTTTCTTAAATTCATATGACTGATTCTTTTTGATAATTGAATCAACCATCTCATTCATGAACCTATTCGCAGAAGTTATGCAAATTCTCATGTTCGGCTTATGCATTTGAACGTGATTTGCGATCGCATGGATAAGGTGAGTTTTTCCAAGTCCCGAATTACCATATATATAGAGGGCCGGATAAGCTTTGCCCGGATCTTTCGCAACCGCGAGTGAAAGGGCGTGAGCAATATTATTCGACGGACCGATGATAAAGTTATTGAACGTCTTATTAAGATCAATCTGGTTTGAAGAGTTGCCGGCTTGATGCTCAATAACCTGCGAGTCGATAGCTTTATAAAGATCGTCTTTTGTCGGTTCAAGTTCATCGATAAAGAACGTTGGGCTTTTTGCTGGCTCAGACTTCTTCGTTGGCTTTAAAGTATTAAGAATATTTTCAGAGTTAGAACTCATGCTTGGTTGAACAGGGGAGCCCAGTACCTGGATGCTCACACCATATTCTTTGCCGAGGATATCGACGAGCGACTGTTTAATAGTCTCAGTATAATGAGTCTCAACCATCGTCTTAATAAAGTTTGTCGCTACTACGATCTCAACTGTGTCGTGTTCAATTGAGGCAACCGTGAATGCGTTGGCAAAATAAGCGTGGAATTTGTTCGGGCTGATGAGGCTCTTGATGTTTTCAAGTAGAGCATCAGTAATAGTCTTTAACTCTTCAGTGCAGAATTCAGAGGATAACCCCTTAGATTCTTTTGAAGTGTTAACGCTATTAAGAGTTTGTTCAATAATGACTGGATGTACTTCGCCCTTCTTTGCTGCAGTGTTCTCCGGAGAGAGGCCATCGAGCTTTAAGAAGTGATTGAATGGAAACTTCTGTGTCATGTATATAAATTCTCTTGAGTAAGCTTTAAAAAAGTTTAAGAGTGGTAACACTTCCCCAAACCATAATCAACGTTGGGCCTCTTACAAGAACTTACTCTGACGCTTTGATTTATAAATCTTATTGACCCGACCACTATTTTCCTGTAATAAGGACATTCCGAAAATTTTACCCAGTTAATATCTAGAGGACTTTAATATGAGTATGCAAAAAAGAACTTGGCAGCCAAAGAAACTAAAAAGACTCCGTGATCACGGATTCCTAGCTCGTATGGCAACTGCTGGCGGTAAGAAAGTTATCAGCCGTCGTCGTGCTAAAGGCCGTAAGCAGCTAACTGTTTCTACGGGTACTAAGTAATATTTTGAGATGAGCTCTGCCTCTTTCGGCTTTCCTAAATCTCTTAAACTTACATCCAAAACTGATTTTGAATACCTTCGTGAACAAAGCTCTCGTAGCTTTGTTCATCCGTTGGTTTGTTTTCATAAACCTTCTCGCACGAATGAAACTCATTCGAGAATTGCTTATTCTGTCTCCCGCAAAATCGGGAAATCCCACGATCGCAACCGTTATAAAAGAATCATGCGTGAAGCTTACAGGCTTCATCCCGTGTTGCGCACACTTCCCCTGGATTTTCTTTTCGTCATTATTAAGACCCCTGATTCTGAGATCCAGCTTAAAGAAGCTTTTGCAAAAATTGCGCGCCAACTTTGCACGCCAAAATGAAGTGGCTCGCTGATCTTTTGATTCGTTTTTATCAATATTTCATCTCTCCGCTCTTGGGGCAGAACTGCAGGTTCTATCCTTCGTGCTCACAATATTCCCGCGAGTGCTTTAAGAAGTTTTCCTTCCCTAGGGCTTTATGGTATTCATCTCGGCGAATTTGCAAATGTCATCCGTTTCACCCGGGTGGGCACGATCCCGTGCCTTGATCCGATTTATTGGAGTTTTTAAATGGGTTCTGAGCAACGTAATGCTTTATTGGCCGTAGTTCTCTCTGGCGCTATCCTTTTTGGCTGGCAATACTACTTTTCACCACCAAAACAACAAGCTTCTGGTCCTATAGAACCATCAGTGAAAACTGAGCAAACTAGTACGGCTACTGTAGGCGCTACGCAAGCAACAGCAGCGGCTGGTCCTATAGAACCAGTTGTAGCGGAAGAAGAATTTACGGTTTCAGGTGCCGGTGCTTCTCTGACTTTCGATAATTCACTTACAGTTAAAAACGTTACCCATAATGAAGCAGGAATTAACTTCAACGACATGGTTGGAAACAAGCAACCAATGAGAGTTGAATTCGATTTTGGTAACGGTTTTCAGACTCTTCGTTTTGCTAAGACTGATACAGATAACAAATTTTTCAATGCTGCTACGGAAACAACTGTTGTAACAACTCTTACTGATAAGGGTGTTGTTCAGTTCAATGCAACTTCACCGAAGCCTTTCAAGTATCGT
>JBEIQF010000346.1:0-3504 GCA_040376635.1 Halobacteriovoraceae bacterium | reverse complement strand
TTATCAGATTCGACAGATTCACAAACATAAGGAATAGCAAAAACAGATTGAGTAATTAAAAGACTAAGAAGTAAAAGGTGTTTCATAGTTTCTCCGATGCCTCATCATATCCAACCTTCCATTAACCTGAGTGAATAATGTAAAAAGGCATCAGTGTCAAAACTTTAGACACCCCTGAAAACTTCTGCCAATCAGCTCTGAAAGAAGGAAAAATGGAATAAAATGCGGTTATGAAAAACCTAATCGCTGCTGCCCTCATTCTTATGTCGACTCTGTCATTTGCACAGGATCTATCCCAGACCATGATGCCAAAGACATACATCAAGCGATCTAAGCCCATACTGAATGTGGCATTGGTTTATTACGGCGACTTCTACACTGAAGCTGACCTTGATCGTGTAGAAAAGCTCTATAAAGAAAGATTCTATCTGGCGACAGATAAGGCCATCTCTATCAACGTTGCCTGGAAGAAAATCCTTCCTTTTAAATATCAGTTAATGAATTATCCCGAGTACCGTCAGGACCATGTGACTGATCCCGAAAGACTTCAGCGACTTTGGTATTACGACAACGTAAACGCAAAAATCATGAAGGAAGTCTACGATCAGTTAAATACAAAATTAAAAGAACTCGATGCTCTGGTCATCATCACAGGAGCTCAGTTTGATGGACTTGGTTTTGCTTCCGGGCGAGTAGCTGTTACAGAAAATCCAATGGAAATTGCCTGGGGATTAGAAGGCGGCGGACACGTAGAAATCCAGACTGATGCAAAAGTTGTTGATGAACTTATTCATGAAACTGGACACGTCATATTTATGGATCACGCTTCTAACCAGTGTCAAAAGCCTGGTATGAGTTATAAAGAGACCCTTGAGTGTTGTGCTAATTCACCGGCAAAAAACGATGTCATGAGCTACTGCCGCGCTCGTGCTTCAGTTGATGAGACAAAGTTTTTTGGATTTGAAGAATGTAATCTCAGAAATATCAAAAACAAAGTTGTGCCAGCAATGCTCTCAGGTGGTGCATGGAACATTGCTGACAGAGAAAAATGTCTTTAAGGGTGATTGGCAGCGACGAAATCTTCTTTCATAGCTCCGTCATACCACTCTTTCATTGCTGGTAGATTCATGATGGCTTCACAATAAGACTTCACGATTCCATCTACCGGCACTCCATACGTTTTAAATCTTCCAACGACTGGAGCATACATTGCATCTGCAATAGAAAACTCCCCGAATAGGAATGGCCCACCAGATTTTTTAATTTGTTCAGTCCACATCGCTTTCACGCGATCAATATCACCCTGAGCTTCACCGAAGTTAAAGTTTGAGTGCGACTTCTTAGCGTTAAAAGAAAGAATCTCACGCATTTTAGAGAAGCCTGCATGCATTTCCATGGAAAGAGCGCGAGCTACAGCGCGATCTTTGATATTTTCCGGATACATCTTCTTTTCAGGATATTTCTCATTGAGATATTCCATGATCGCGGCCGACTCCCAGATCACAAAATCACCATCAACCAACGCCGGAACTTTCCCGGTTGGAGAATATTTTTTGATATTAACTGTGGTATCCGGCAAATCAAGCTTCACAAGAATTTCTTCAAACGGAAGATTGAAGTGTTTCATGAGAATCCAGGGACGTAGAGACCACGAAGAGACTGTTTTGTTTCCAATAATGAGTTTCATCTCTCAAGAGTACCAAAAACTACCCTCAAATTAAAGAAATTCACGCTCTTAGACGATAAGGCATAACGATGAAATGGCTCGCATTTTTTCTTATTATTTCAAATGCTTATTCTCAGGTTTTTACTGAGGATATCTCAAAAATTGCTCATGTCCTCTCCGAGGAAGAAGTGGAAAACTTTGTTCTGCAACCTGGCTCTAGTGCCGAAGGTATTGACGGTAGTTTCTTCCAGTCTCTGGCCGTTACACCCTCAATGAATCGGGACAACAACTGCGAAGAAGATCCGAGTAAAACAAAGCCGATCAACCTTCGTTACGAAGTGATCGCGGTCACCGAAGAAAAACCAGTGGATCCTAAGCTTCCACCACAAACAACTGTGATAGTGGCCAAATTTGAAGAACCAGAAAATCCAATCCTGACTGACATCAAAAATCTGATCACCACTCAAGTTAAGAATGGAACATCAGGCGGTCCGACTGGGAAATTCGAATTGAAACAAAAACGTGATCTGGCCAATACGATAGTGCTTTATGCAGCCCCTGGAACAAGCATAAATCTAAACTCTTCAGTTAAAGCTGAAGGAGCAATGAATCTAGACGTGAATCCGATTTTTGGCTCTGATGATCCCAACTCAAGGATGGTGAGCCCGACCATTCAAATGGATGTTGTGAACAGACTTTCTATTAACCAGGAATTAGCTGAAGGATATGGTTTAAAGACAACTCTTGAAACACTTCATTCAACAGGAGTAAGAGGACTTGATTCTCTTCAAGGCACTAAGTTTAATCTCAATACGTTTAAGGCGCAGACGCGTCTGGATGCTCAAATCGATCGCACAACCCAAACCTACACTGAAGTGAATTACACTACGAATACTTTTGATAAAGAGGTTCGTGCAGTGGCAGGGTTTGATATCAGGGGTCCCAATAACGCCCAGATATTAATTTTTACAGGTTACACAAATCGGCACTCAACCATTGGTAGAGACCCCGCTGGCTACGGCTCATCAAAAGAACTGGGAATTGAATACAAGCCTAAGCCCGGTGTCAGTATTTATAGCAAGTTCAAAGATGGTGTAGATAGAAGAGATAAGTCATACGAAGCGGGTATTCGAATTCAATTAGGCCGCTAGTTTGAGCAAAAAAAAAGCCACTCAGAGAGTGGCTTTTTAAAGTTCAAAAAAATGGTCGGGGTGATTGGATTCGAACCAACGACCACCTGCTCCCAAAGCAGATACGCTACCAGGCTGCGCTACACCCCGACGTTTTCGTGAGACATATTTTTAAGGCTTCTTACGTAATTTGTCCATTGATTCTTTAAAGAACTGCAAGGCGGTTTGACTTGCTTTGGCCCTATGCGAAAACTCGTTTTTCCACTCGGGAAGCTGGGCGAGAGACAATCCATCCTGCTCTTTTCGTTCAGGAATAAAGATCGGATCGTAGCCAAATCCTCCCTCACCTTTGAGCTCAGTCCCAATGACCCCGTGGACTCTACCTTCGAAGAAATAAACCTCATCTGGCGAGATATAGAAGCAAAGAACGCAGACGAAATAGGCATTACGGTTTTCTTTACCAGCAGCGAGAAGTTCGATCACTTTTTTGCATTTATCCGAGTAGTCCTTGAGCTCAGGCGCAAACCGCGCACTTTGAACTCCCAGGATATCGGGTAAAGATTCGATGTTTAATCCCGAATCATCTGCAAGTGCCGGTTTCTGGTAAGCTTCAAAATAGGCCTTCGCTTTTAAGAAGGCATTTTCGGTATATGTCTTTCCAGTTTCATCGACCTCAAGACTTTTTGGTGCAGCTGTAATGCTGAGTGT
>JBEIQF010000241.1:0-5527 GCA_040376635.1 Halobacteriovoraceae bacterium | reverse complement strand
GTAAAAAGGTATTGGAGACTTTTAAGGGAGAATATTATCCGACTGTCTTGCTTGGCAAAGCATCGTCAGGCGGGATGCGAGTTGGATGACCTCTTGTTGATACGGAGAGGCCAGCTGCCAGTCGAAAACTTCTGTTTCAGTGGGACAAACCGCTTTTTTAGGGAAGATATATTCCTGCTTCATTTCCAGAATCAGCTTTTCCCACCCCATTTCAACCCATCCCGGAGTCATTCTACTGGCCAGATACTCGCGAAGGAAAAGATCAAAACTCGTGTAATAAGGTACGACTTCAGAAGGGATCGCTCTTCCCTTCACGACATGAATGTAGGACTCAAGAATTCGGTCCGGGAATTGTTTTTCGATCTCAGCATAAACTTCAGGATCCTTACCGAGGTCATCACCGATCAGGATAAACTGATCAGAATTTGCTGCGAGAATTTTTTTGATCTCTTTCACTTTATACGTGAATTTATCCTCAGTGAGATTTCCGCGAAGAATAAGCTGCTTGTATTCAACTTTTCTCTTTTTCAGAGTGTTCTTGATTATCGGTTTCATGAATGTCGGAGATGCTGACAAAACATAAAGTTCGTTTGTGTAGGTCTTAGCACCTTTGAAAAATTCAGGCATACCCGTGTAAACATCATCACCGATAATGTCAGTGGCGTTTCCACCGGCCTCAGTGATTTTGATCGTATCATCAAGATCACTGACAATTGAAATGGAAGCGATTGAAGAAAAAGAGAAAACAAAGGTGATGACGAGAATTAGATTTTTCATGGGAAAAATTAAATCCCGTCTCACCTACTTATGACTAGAAGATAAATCTTACTTTTGAATGAAAGATAGAACGTTTTGCCAATATGAGTCGTAACTTTCGACCTGAGGCATGTGACCAATTCCTGTTAGCTCAACAAGGGTTCCGTGTGGAATGATTTTTATGACTTCTTTTCCGAGGCGGTCGTAGCGACCTAATTGATCTTTGATAGTAGGGTCTGCCCACGCCTTTCCAACCGCTGTACGATCTCTGGTTCCAAGAAGAAGAAGCACCGGCATTTTAAGATTCTGAAATTCATAAACAACTGGTTGCGTGAAGACCATGTCTGTCGTCAAAGCGGCATTCCAGGCTATACGTTTATAATCTTTGTGTTTTGTCCAACCGACAGCAATCTCAATTCCTTTTTCATATTCAGGTTTCCACTGCCCATCAAAGTAACTCACTTTCTGATAGTCGCGGATTTTTGTTTCGTCGCTTTTAAGTTCACTTGCAAAAAGATCGTTAACATTTTTGTAAGGTACTTTTGTTTTCCAATCTTCAAGTCCTATTGGATTGATGAGAAGAAGTTTTTGAACTTCTGCCGGATACATCAGACTCATGCGAGTTGCCAGCATGCCGCCCATTGAGTGACCAATAAGAAAATATTGATTAATTTTTTTTGAAGTAATCAGATTGTGAGTGAGTTCAGCGAGGTAATGAAAAGTGAAAGGAAAACTTTCAGGCTTGCTCGATTTACCAAAGCCAATCTGATCCGGAATGATGACACGGTAACCGGCATTCTTCAGATCATTGGCTGTCTTTTCCCAATAGTTTCCGGAAAAATTCTTACCATGGAGAAGAACGACCGTTCCTTTCAGTTCACCAGCTGGCTTCACATCCATGTAGGCCATGCGAAGGTTCTGGTTCTTTAATTTTACCGGGAAATATTCGACCGGGAAAGGATAGGGATAGTTTTTAAGCTCTGGATCTAAAGGTTTGAATGAAGCAAAAACAGAAAACGAAAGAAGTAGAACTAAAAAAAATGGCATGAGGGCTCCTGAAAATAGCTAAGACCAGACAGTCTCGCCAACTGCACGACGGATATCATTCAGATTCGTCTTATCGTACCAGTGATGTTTCGTAGCATTCGAAAGGATGACGTGACCTTTCATCTTATCAGCATCAATCCAGATTGAAGTTCCTGTAAAACCCAAGTGACCAAAAGTATTTTTTGAACAACCTTTGCCAGCAAGAGTCTCATCAGGATTTACAACACGATCCCATCCGTGAGCGAAACGATGCTGGTGCTTTCCAAGATCAGTTTTTACTTTTGAAATGAAGTCAGTTTTATCCTGATAATTAACGAGTGTTCTGCAAAGACCATCCACCGTTGAATAGAGCCCAGCGTGTGAACAAAATGTTCCGATCGTGAATGCATTCGGATCATGAACTCTTCCGAAATTCGGACGAGTATTCTTATATCCAAACTGTGGAGTTGGATACCATGCCGGAAGATCAGTCCAATAAATTGTTTCTTTGTCCCAAATCTCTGAACATAGTTTTTTCTGATCGATGCCTTTCTTCTCAAGTTCAAGCTCCACACGAAGTGCAGAGAAATCTGAATAGAGAGTCTCACTTTCCTTAATCGGATAAGAGAGAATCATCTCTTTCCATGATTTTTTAGAAAGTAGTCCCCACGCTGGAAGACCACCTCTGTGATTGAGGCAAAGTTCTGTGTTCTTTTCAAAAACATCAGGCTTAAGAAAGTATGAAAGAGAATTGGTAAGTGGCTTCGTAAGTGACGCCAGATCAAAGTAAAGCAAGGGCTCTGGCGAGTAGTGAACATGCCCTTCATTAAGGTTTGCCTCTACTGCTTCATAAGTCTTATTTTTAAAATCAATAACTCCAACGGCGAGGGCATCCATAGGACCGACTGGCATCAGAGAATTTATTATTTTCATTATATTGGTCATTGTTGTCATGAAAGTAGCTTAGCCTAAAATTCGGTACTATGTAATATTTCCTTAACTCTTTTAACTTAACGCTCCCTTAACACTCAATTTCAAAAGCTGAGTTAAAAAGAAGAAAATAGAAACTTGGAGACTTATGAAACTTATCATCCTTTCGATTATGATTCTTAGTTCTAATCTTTTTGCGTGTGACAATACACGCGCCCTGACTCAGACTGAAAAAAAGAAGTTTACCAAAATGGCTTGTGAATCGTTTGAAAGAATATATGGGCCATGGATGACCGTGGATCAATCCATCTGTCTGAAAGAAACAAAAATGAAAATTTGTGAAAACAGCCCAGGATATGGCACATACCTGTACGGTAAACTGACTTACAATGTCTATCGATCGAAAGATTGTAACTTTATTCTCAATGCGGGAAAAATTGTTTCAGCTGACTGCGGTGATGAATAAAAAAACCCCGGAACTATGCCGGGGTTAAATAATCTAGTTTCTTAAAACTGCCTGTGCAGCTGCCAGTCTCGCGATAGGTACGCGGAACGGAGAACAGCTCACGTAGTCCAATCCAATTTTGTGACAGAACTCAACCGAAGCTGGTTCACCACCGTGCTCACCACAAATACCATTGTGGATATTTGCATTCGTTTTCTTTCCTTCAGCAATTGCGTGCTTCATCAGGAAGCCTACACCTGCCTGGTCAATTGAAACGAACGGATCACGAGGATAGATACTTCTCTGAGTGTAGCTCGGAAGGAACTTACCGGCATCATCACGAGAAAGACCAAACGTCGTTTGAGTCAGATCGTTTGTACCGAATGAGAAGAACTCTGCTTCACGAGCGATTTCTCCGGCCATAATACAGGCACGTGGAAGCTCAAGCATTGTTCCCATCTTGTATTTCACAGTATGGTTTTTCTCTTTAAACACTTTTTCGATCTCAGCTTTACACTCAGTCTGGATAACTGAATATTCTCTTAGCTCAGAAGTAAGTGGAATCATGATTTCTGGGAATACTTTAACTCCCGCTTTATCACATTCGATTGCTGCTTCGATGATCGCTCTTACCTGCATGAGATAAATCTCAGGGTAAGTGATAGCGAGACGACATCCACGGTGACCAAGCATTGGGTTGAACTCATGAAGAGCATCATTTCTTTCTTTGATCGCTTTAATGTTCAGACCTAGAACATCTGCAAGTTCTTTCTGATCTTTCTCAGCATGAGGTAAAAACTCATGAAGAGGTGGATCAAGAAGACGGATGTTCACTGGAAGACCACTCATCTCTTTAAAGATGCCTGCGAAGTCTGAACGCTGGAATGGAAGAAGTTTATCAAGGGCCTTTTTACGGTCTTTTTCATTCTCAGCAAAGATCATTTCACGAACAGCAAGGATACGCTCAGGAGCAAAGAACATGTGCTCTGTACGACAGAGACCGATACCTTCAGCACCGAACTGGATAGCAACTTTTGAATCTTCCGGAGTATCAGCATTCGTACGAACGCGAAGTTTTCTCACGCCGTCTGCCCATTTCATGAATGTAGCAAAGTCAGCAGTGATTGAAGCTTCAATCGTAGGGACAACACCTTCGTACACTTCACCGTTAGCACCGTCGAAAGTGATGTAATCACCCTCTTTATAAACTTTGCCTTTAACCGTAAGTGTTTTTTCTTTTTCGTTAATCACAAGCGCCGTACAACCAGCAACACAAGGTTTACCCATACCACGGGCAACAACCGCTGCGTGCGAAGTCATACCACCACGAGCAGTAAGAATCCCTGTAGAAGCAACCATACCGCCGATATCTTCCGGAGAAGTTTCAGCACGTACAAGAACTACCTTCTTACCATTCTTGTGCCACTCTTCTGCGTGGGCCGATGTGAACACCATCTGGCCAGAAGCTGCTCCTGGAGAAGCAGGAAGACCAGTAGCGATGATTGTTTTTTTAGCTGATGGATCTAATCGTGGGTGAAGAAGCTGATTAAGATCTTCAGGAGCGATTCGAAGGATCGCTTCTTTCTCCGTGATGAGACCTTCAGAAACCAGATCAACTGCCACTTTAAGAGCAGCATTCACTGTACGTTTTGCATTACGAGTCTGAAGGATATAAAGTTTTCCGTTTTCAATCGTAAACTCGATATCCTGCATATCTTTATAATGCTTCTCAAGCATTTTATAATCTTCAACGAGATCTGCGTAAGCTTTAGGTAGAACCTCTTCAAGCGTCTTCTGATGCTTGTTCGATTCCATTTTAGATTCATTGTTGATTGGCTGAGGAGTTCTGATACCAGCAACAACGTCTTCACCTTGAGCGTTGACAAGAAACTCTCCGAAGAATTTCTTCACGCCTGTAGATGGGTCACGCGTGAAGCATACACCAGTGGCACATGTGTCACCCATATTTCCGAATACCATCGACTGAATATTAACAGCTGTTCCCCAGTCATGAGGAATAGCGTTCATCTCACGATATTTCATCGCACGATTGTTGTTCCATGAACCGAATACAGCACCGATTGATCTCCAAAGTTGCTCCATCGGATCTTGCGGGAACACGATACCGTGGTCTTCAAGAAGTACTGATTTATAAACTTTTACCAGCTCTTCAAGATCAGCAGCAGTGAGTTCAGTATCCTCATGAACTCCACGAGCTTCTTTAAGATCTTCAAGGTTTGATTCAAGGTGAGAAGTGTTCACGCCAAGAACTACGTTTGAGAACATCTGAATAAAGCGACGGTAAGCATCCCACGCAAAACGTGGGTTGTTTGTTTTCTTCGCCATTCCCAGAACTGTCTTGTCGTTAAG
>JBEIQF010000223.1:0-5875 GCA_040376635.1 Halobacteriovoraceae bacterium | reverse complement strand
CATGAATGGGTATTCCGTCATCCTTTCCCTGGCCCGGGAATTGGTGTTTGAGTTCTTGGTGAATTATCAAGAGACTCCATCAGAAAAGTTCAGGAGTCAGACCAGGTTCTCTTTGAAGAACTTAAATCACATAAGCTCTACGATTCTACGTGGCAAGCCTTTACCGTTCTTCTTCCAGTGAAAACTGTGGGAGTTAAAGGTGATGGTCGAGCTTACGAAGAAGTCATTGCTGTACGTATGGTGAATTCTCAGGATGGGATGACGGCCTCTGTGACGGAAGTTCCATGGTCATTCTTAAACAGAGTTTCATCGCGAATCTGTAATGAAGTGAAGGGTGTTACGCGTGTCGTTTACGATTGCACGTCAAAACCTCCTGGCACAATCGAGTGGGAATAGGACGAAAAAAAATTCAATATTCAGGTGAAACCTTTTCAATCCTCCGAGTGGCCACAGGTACTGGGGTCGGGGATATTGGTGGGTCATATCCAGTTATCGAACTTTATACGAAGTCTATGCCTCGATTAATCGTAGGGAGTGAACATTCAGGAAACTATGCACTCGGGAAGTTCCTTATATTGCCCCCGCATGAATGGATTCAGGTTGAAGATCAAAAAATTCTAGTAGGATCAGTTGATAAGAACATCATTGAGAAGTTAAAAAAAATTCTTATTGAAGAACCAGCATTGTCTAAAAAACTTTTCCAAAAGAAATTCTCACATCTCACCATTAGTTCGAGAATCGATGTTGGTTTATGGCCAGTCTTCCAGAAGAAGTATGTTCTTAATTATGTATGTTTACCCGAAGAGGCGTATAACGACCAGGCCGCGATGGAATCTTTCTTCAAGGCCATTCTAATATTTAAGACCAAGCTGATCTCTTAAATGATAAAGATTACTTCTGTGTAACCCTAGTTCTGCAGCAGCCTTAGACCAGTTTCCGTCATGTCTCTTTACAGCCGCGAGTATCAATTCTTTTTTATAATCGATCAGTGCTTCTTGTAGGGTCGGCTTCGCTTTTGTTTGGCGTGATTTTTTAGCAGATTGGTTTTGAGTTCCTGAGATGAACAAGTGACTTGGTTCAATCATGATGATTCTCTTCTCAGGAGATGATTCCTGCGAAGCATAGAGCGTTGCTCTTGAAATCATATTCTTTAATTCACGAACATTTCCCGGCCAGCTATAAGTTTTCAGAAGCTCAATTGAGGCTTCACTTAAGCGAAAAGGCTTACTACCGAGTCTTCTTTGATAGTAATCGCAGTAGTATCCTACGAGGAGAGGGATATCATGCAAATGATCTCTAAGTGGCGGAGTTCTCAAAGGGAAAACATTCAATCTGTGATAGAGATCAGAACGGAATGATCCATTCTCAATTTCTTCTTCCAGGTTTCTGTTCGTAGCCGCGATCACTCTCACATCTACTTTTCTGATTTTGTCTTCACCAACCCTTTGAATCTCTCCTTCCTGAATTGCACGAAGAAGTTTTGCCTGGATTGAAAGCGGGAGTTCACCAATCTCATCCAGAAATAGGGTTCCTCCATTGGCCACTTCAAATTTTCCGAGACGATCCTGAATAGCGCCAGTGAATGAACCTTTTTTATGACCGAAGAGTTCACTCTCAGCAATGCTTTCAGGAAGAGCAGCGCAGTTGACATAAATAAGAGGCTTATCAAATCTTCTTGAGTAGGCATGGATCGATCGCGCGACTAATTCCTTACCTGTTCCAGTTTCACCAGTTACAAGAACTGCGAGGTCTGATTTTGCCACGAGCTTCATGTCTTCTTTAAGGCGCGAGATTTGTGGTCCTGTTCCGATTAGTTCCCCACCACCTTTGGTAGAGACTTGTGCCATGAGTTCCTGAGCAACCATTCCCTGCATCTTCGCTGTCTCTTCGAGTGAATCCAGAGTTCTTGAAGTTCTCAATGTGGCACCTGCAAGTGCAGCAACACCTTCGAGAAATTCATCATCAATTTCATCAAATGCCTTTGGAGATAAAGAATCGGCAGTCAGGATTCCAATTGTTTTTCCTTCAACAATTAAAGGGCAACCGAGACACGAATGAACGTGATCAAGTGCATGTGGATCAGAGAGAAGGAGTCCATCAAATGGATCAGGCAGATCACAATCGAGAGGAAAACGAACAGGTTTTTTACTGTTAAAAATAATATCTAACCGTGGATTGGTTTTCAGGTCATAAGGTTTTTCTCTCGCCTCATCAATTAAACCAAAACTCGCAAGAGGAACAAGATGATCATTCTCGTAAATCATAAGCGTTGAAGCATCATAGGGAATGGAATCACGAATGATCTTCAAAAGTTTTTGATAACGATCCTGAGAGGAGAGGGCCTCGTTTAAGTTGATAGCAATCTGGATGAGATTTTGGATCTTTTTCATAAGATGTATTATACACATCTTGATATGAAATTCATATCTTAGTGTTGATGTGAAATATACATCATTTGCGTCTATGTGATTGAATTTATGGCTAAAGTTTGTGGCATCTCGATTGCTCTATAAAGAGTATCAAGGAGCCACAAATGAACTACGCCGATCAACCACTAGCCGAACTCGCTATCTCAATCCCTATGTCGACAGAGCTATTCCGAAAGCACCGTTTGGATTTTTGCTGTGGGGGTAAACAGACTTTAAAAGATGCATGTGCAAAACAATCTCTTCAGTTAAATCAAATCGTCTCTGAACTCGAGAAGCTCGATATTCACGAAAAGCAAGAATCAGATAGACCATTAACGGAATTAGTTCCATTCATCATTCATCGATATCATGAGGATCTAAGAAAAAGATTTCCTGAGTTGGTTCTTCTCGCTGACAAAGTAGAACGTGTTCATGGTGATCATGAAAAATGTCCGCGCGGTCTTTCAAATCTACTACGTCACTTTCAAGATGAAATGTTTCTTCACATGATGAAAGAAGAAAACGTTCTTTTTCCATTGATAATGGCTGGCCGTGGGAAACTAGCCCTGATGCCCATCAAGATCATGACTCTCGATCATGACAGTCATGGAAAAGAATTGGAAGAACTGCATGCTTTGACTTCGGATTTTATCCCACCAGCAGATGCATGTCCTACATGGCGAGCTCTTTATATTGGACTTGAGAAGCTTGAAGAAGAACTCATGAATCACATCCATCTCGAAAACCATGTTTTATTTCCGAGAGCACTTTCAGGAAACGAATAAGGAGATCTTAATGAAAGCAAATCCAGTTGACTCTAAAGTTGATAACTCAATTGCCTGCATCTTTACGATGATGCTACCTGGTCTTGGCCAGCTTCTGAAAAATCAGACCATACCTGGTATTATCTGGTCACTTGCAGTAGGGGGAAGTTATCTCATAAATGGCTGGCTGGGTTTGGCCTTTCACGTGCTGTGTATATTGGATGCAGCATTTACTCCTCAACAGGAATTAGAATTGAAAGTTACAAGTTGGACGCGTAAAATTTTGATGTTTACCGGTCTTTCATGTCTTGTTGTCTACACTTGTTTACGGACAGCGCTATTCTGAGGAGTTCTTGTGATGAGATATTTGTTGTTATTCGTTACATTGCTAATGCCAAAATTAGCACTCGCTCACGTGAAATGGTTTTCGGATTACAACTTTCAAAACGCTCCTCTTAACTTAGGTCAGCTTAATACTCCTGTTTTTTGGGGATTGTTTATTCTGTCAGTCGTCAGCATGCCCATCATGGTGTGGCTCGATAAAGTGGCGGAAAAATCCGGAACCTACAATAAGACCAATGCTTTCCTGAATCAATATTCGGATAGCGCTCCACTTATCATGAGAGTTGCCATGGGAGCAGTCCTCCTTATGTCATGGCAAGGTGACTCGATTATTGCACCGGAGATTCCCATTCCGTCAGCAGCATGGGGATGGTTTCAGTTTTTCCTCGCTCTTTGTCTACTTTTCAAAGAATCAACTTTTGTTACAGGTCTTGGAATGGTCTTCCTGTATTTCTTCGGGATCACTCAGCATGGACTATTCCATATGTTGGATTACGTTGTGTATTTTGCCGTGGGTTTATATTTGATTCTTGCGAATCTTAAAAGCGAACGCCTCTGCAATTTTGATTTGCCGGTATTGTATTCAGGTCTCGGTTTTTCACTGTGCTGGGTCTCCTTCGAAAAACTGATTTATCCATTCTGGGGTCTTTCAGTATTAGAGAAAGCCCCAGGGCTCACGATGGGACTCCCTCATGATTTTTTTCTGATGGCCTGTGCTTTTGTGGAATTCTCACTCGGATATCTGCTCATCATTTGTCTTCTTCATCGTCCTCTTGCCATCGTTATAACTCTGACTTTTTTTACGACGACAGCTTTTTTTGGAAAAATGGAAGTCGTTGGCCACACCATCCTTCACGGAGCACTTCTCGTATTCATCGTGAAAGGTCCTGGTCATTATTACCAGGCACCGATCAGATTTCATAAAAATTGGGGGATGAGATATGTCTTCTCGGCGGTGAATTTTATCATTCTGTTTGCTTTGTTCGCTTTCCCTTATGAGAACCTGTCTCAAAAAGTTTATGCAAAGGCGCGAGGTCAGGAAAAGTCGACTGCTCATCCCGAGTTCGAAATTCCTAAAGGCGCCATATCTCCGACCATCATGATTCATCCGTACAAAGACTCAATGGGTGGTTGGAATCTTCATCTCATGACTGAAAACTTCATATTCACTCCTCAGAGTGCAGGTAAAGATGATGTGATGGGTGAAGGACATGCGCACTTGTTTGTGAATGGAAAGAAAACCGCTCGTGTTTATGGGAACTGGGTTCACGTGAGTATTGGGAAAGGTGTAAACAAAGTGAAAGTAAATCTCACCACGAATTCTCACAAGGACTATTACTATAATGGGAAACCGGTCGAAGCAGAGATCGAATTAAGTGAAGATCGGGACGTAAAAACTCAACACGCGCACTAAAAAAAAGGGCCTCATTCGAGGCCCTTTTCTTAATCAAAAAAGAATATCCGAGAAATCACCTTCAGCGCATTGATCAGAATCAGCAGAGTCGCAGAAGAGAACTTGTTTTAAATTGATCGAGTAAACATCAATATCAGCAATGTCTTCAGCATTTGTGATGCTTAGAGGAGACTGGATGAAGATTGTGTTTTTGAAAGATGGTTTTGTTAGATCGTATTTTACTGTCACAGCTTCTGTCGTTGAAGTGCCGTCCTGATTTTGAACAACAGCATTCATGTTCAAGTGAACGATGTCACCAATCTTCTGAATTGTTTTGATTTGAGCAGCTGTTTCATCAAGATCAGCGAGATCCAGTGCCAGAGTTGGTTTATCTTCATAGAAAAGAACACTTACTTCCTGAGCTTCAAAACCTGCACAGGCCGGAGTTGCTGCTGGAACATAATTTTCTTTTGAGTGAACGATGATTTTTGTGCCTTCGATTTTGAGAACAGTCTGAACAGCAGTTTCAGTCATATCGCATGGGCCAAGTTCTGTAGGATATCTTGTGATCGTTGTAATCTTTTTGCTCATGCCTGCATTGATTCTTTCAAGTACAGCTTGTCTTTGAGTGAGAAGAGTTTTGAAACCCTTTACATCAATAGATTGAGCGAATGCAGACGTTGTTACCAAGAGTGATAAAGTTAGCAGGACCTTCATATATACTCCTTAAAAATTGCTCGTAGTCTTATCTAAAAAAGCACTGTTCTTCTTTTAATTATCAAGATGTTGAGACTAATTACAGACCCCAAAGTGACACCACTGGAAGTAGTTGAAAAAACATGGTAATTCACCTGTGTTCATGACTTTTTTAAGGAGAGAATAATGAAAGTAGCAATCGTTACTGGTGGATCAAGCGGGATTGGTCTCGCCATCGTTAAAGATCTACATGCCAAGGGCATTAAGGCCGT
>JBEIQF010000156.1:0-7302 GCA_040376635.1 Halobacteriovoraceae bacterium | reverse complement strand
GGTGCTGCTTTTGGATTTGGACAGGGTGGACCTGAATGGTTCCGCCAGGTATTCTTCCTCGGTCTTCCTGTTATTTTCTGCGGCTGGGTTTTCTACATGCTAATCAAAACCCTAAAAGGTCCTGTTTACATGTCTCTAGCCTATTCTTTGATCATTGCAGGAGCGACAGGAAATCTTATTGATAGATTCCAGCTTGGATTCGTTGTGGATATGTTCATGTTTTACTGGCAGAAAGAAGAAAATCATTTTCACGTTTTTAACGTCGCTGATAGTTGCGTAACGATCGCTGCGTTTCTTTTAATTTTTGATTTCTTCAAGAATCACAAATCTAAAAATCTCCCGGTAGAAGGGTAACCATGGCCCGCTTCTGGTCTCTCTCATTATTAATGGCAGCTCTGATCATTATTGATCAGCTCTCAAAGGGTGCCATCCAGACAAGTCTTTATTACGGTCAAACCATTCCAGTCATCAAAGGTTTTTTCAGTATCGCCTATGTGAAAAACACGGGAGCTGCATTCGGATTTGGTGCTGAAAGTGCCGAATGGTTCAGACAAATTTTCTTTCTCGGCCTTCCGGTGATTTTTTGTGGATGGATTTTCTACCTTCTCGTTAAAACTCTTAAAGGCCCGTTTTACGTATCACTTGCATACGCTCTCATCATCGCTGGCGCGATTGGAAATTTGATTGATAGATTTTCCCTCGGATATGTTGTGGATTTCCTCATGTTTTACTGGAAGGATGAGTCGAATCACTTTCCGGCATTCAACGTAGCTGATAGCTGCATTACAATTGCGGCCGGACTTCTCATCATTGATTTCTTCGTTCAGGCGAAGGCAAAACATGCTGCCGATTCTTTACCAAAGCCCTGATCTTATTCTTTACTCTTATCCACTCCTGATGGGGTTGGGTTGGGGTATCGCTTATCAGATCTTCTTTTCTGAATGGGATTCAACTGTATCAAGACTAAAAGGTCAGATTCTTTTCTGGGGAATCTTTCTTGCTGCCTGGATTGGATCAAAAGTACTTTTTTATTTCACCTATCCAAAAGATATCAGCCTCAACGAAGCTAGTTTCTGGACAGGTGGTGGATTTGTTTTCTACGGTGGATTCATCTTTGGATTATTTTTTCTGATGGGGTTTCGACTCGTTGATAAGAAATTCAATATCAACTGGCTCTGGCCTGTACTTCCCGCGCTTTCGATCGGCCACGGTATTGGAAGAATAGGTTGTTTCCTCGCCGGATGTTGTTTTGGTAAACCGACAGATTTTTTCTGGGGTGTGTTTCAGCACAATCACTACCGACACCCGACTCAACTTCTTGAAGCAATCGGATTATTTGCGATCGGAATATTCTTGCTCAAGAGCAAGAGTGATAAACGCAAACTTGTATCGATTTATCTCATCTCATATGGAGCTCTTAGGCTCATCATCGAAGCTCTTCGCGGAGATGTGGTGCGAGGCCAGTGGGGTTCTTTCACACCTTCTCAATGGATCTCTCTAGCCCTTCTCGTATCAGGCACTTGTCTCATTATCTTGAACAAAAACATAAGGTTAACAAAGCCACAAGTAAAATAGTCAAGTTTTCCTCAGGGGTTACCGATTAGGTAACTAGATTAACGAGGAGTTTGATTTTGGAAAAAATCTCAAAACTGGATCCTATTCAGCCACGCTTTCTGAAATACAGGAACCATTACAAGATTTACGTGATGGGTTTTCTTCTTCTGTGCGGATTAATCTCTGCTTACTGGGGTATGAAATTCTGGTCAGACGGCCTCAAGATCACTCTTGAAGATTATCCGTGGGAGTTGAGTTTTAGTTTGTGCTGTTTTTTTGCATGCGCATCCTTTTACGCATTTTGGCTTCGTCCGAAAATGAAAAGATCAGTGCAGGTCTTTGAAGATCATGTGCTTGTTCACAATGGTAAAACCAAGGAAGCCGTTCACTATAGCGAGATTGAAAGCGTAACAGTAGTTTGCTGGTCGATTTTTTATGTGAAGACCAAAAATGGAATCAAACATTATTTCAATTCAAGTCTTGAACGAGTGGATTATATCTGGGAAGGAATTAATAAATCTCGTCCTGATTTGATTCCTGAAAAAGACTTTGAAGAATTCAGAGTAAAACTTGTTCAATACGATCACCATCAGAAAAGAAAAGAATGGTTTTTTAAACACAAGATGGTTGATGTGTTTAACTGGTTCGTTGTTCCTGTGCTTTTCGTTTCACTAGCATTTATCTTTCAATCAAAGCACATCATGATTCATCAGGAAGGACTTTATTTCTTCCGTCTCTTTATGTTTGCTCTTCTTGTTCTTCTTTCGACAGCATTTATCTATTCGATCATCCTGAAGAAAGTTGTTTTTGATAAAAAAGTAACTGAACAGATGGAAACTGGAACTGACAAAATGCGTGACCTGGAATTTGAGGGCCTCATTCTTCAGCGTTCAAAAATTTTCCAGATGCTTACAGCGTGTTTTGTACTTGCGATTCTCATTAAGACGGATGCAAACCTTTATTCAGTTTCAAAGGTTAAAGAAGATATTGCGAGCTT
This sequence comes from Halobacteriovoraceae bacterium, assembly GCA_040376635.1. Lineage (GTDB taxonomy): Bacteria > Bdellovibrionota > Bacteriovoracia > Bacteriovoracales > Bacteriovoracaceae > Peredibacter. The sequence goes on along the minus strand of JBEIQF010000156.1, from coordinate 4,751 downwards.
TAAACTCAAGAAAGGTAATACCATCCTCGTGGATAACCGCTTCAACTGTGTGGGTTGTAAATATCAACTGAAAGATGGGGATCTGATTGTCTTCGGTAGAGGCGTGATCGGGCAAGTTCTGGCCAAAGAAGGCGATATGGTTGGCCTTATTTCTCAGGACACAGCTGGTCGTATGATTGCTTCTGAGAACGTGCAAGAAGTTCCACGTGGTCATCTTGCGGTTAAAGCAGCTAACGGAAAAGATATTATGTTCATCAAAATAGAAGAGCTAATTGGTAAAATACAAAACTAATGCATAAAATCTGAAAGCTTCTAGAATAGGGATAAGTCATTATTCTTATTTTAGGAGCTCTCGGTATGAAGATCGCCCAGCTTTTTATTCTCATCCTCGCATTCCTCATTATCAAACCAGCATCAGCAGGACTACTTATTGAACCAGTTGTAGGTTACAACATGGGTAACTTTGAAGTTGATTCTGCAGGCGTTGATAAAGAAAAAACAAGCGGTACATCTTACGGTGGTCGTCTTGGTTACCAGAATCTTGGATTCCAACTTGGACTTGATTACCTAGCTTCAAACTTAAACGTTGATGACAATGATTACGGAACAATGAAGACTGGCGAATGGGCCGGATTTGTTGGATTTGAATTCCCAATTCTTCTTCGCGTATATGCTGGTTATATTTTCTCTGCCAGTGGTGATACAAAATATGATTCAGGTTCAGGAAAAGAAACAATCAAGCTTGAAGGTGGTTCAGGAACTAAACTTGGTGTAGGTTTCACTGTTCTTCCATTCCTTGATATCAACGTTGAATACCGTAAAGTATCTTGGGACGATTACAAATACGCTGGTACAAAATTCAGCGATAAAGTGAACTACGATACTGTGATGATTGGACTCTCTCTTCCGTTCGTTCTCTAAGCTCATAAGCTAAGCACAAATAAAAAAGGCTCCTTACGGAGCCTTTTCTTTTTATCCAGCAACTTCTTCTTTAATCTTTTCTAGTTTTTCCGGATCAACATACAACTCAGAAGCGAGTGTCTCGTTACCCCAGGCAACGAAAGCATCATCATGGTTGTACATCGTAATTGTTTCCCAAGGGCAATCCTGAGAACAGTTCTGGCAACCGATACAACGTGCGAGATCGATTTCCACCATTTGCTGGTAACCAGGATTCTTAGGATCTGGTCCTGGAACCAATTCAATTGAATCTACCGGACAGCCGGCAATACAAACTTCACAACCAGTACAACCTGATTGGTGAACGATAGCTAATAATTTAGGTGGTTTCTTACCCTTACGTTGTGGCTTGAAACGGGCCGTATGAAACGGATTTTCTACTTTTAATTCGTCACTCATGAGAGTATCCCTTAATCAAATCAGTGTTCCCTATTATACACTCTGGGCCATGAGCTATAAAGCATTTCCTTATAGAATTCGGCCAGATATACTGAGTCGGGAAAACATCAAAATAAACAAATAGTATTTATTTCCAGGAATATGTCAATGACAATTAGAAAGCTAAGATTTGTAACTGCCGCCAGCCTTTTTGATGGGCACGATGCTTCGATTAATATCATGCGAAGATTACTGCAATCTAAGGGCGTCGAGGTCATCCACCTTGGTCACAATCGTTCAGCGCAGGAAGTTGTAGAAGCTGCTCTGGCCGAAGATGCTCATGCCATTGCATTGAGTTCATATCAGGGTGGCCACATGGAGTATTTCACTTACGTGAGAGAGCTTCTGGATAAGGCAGGCGGACAAAACGTACGAATCTTCGGCGGCGGTGGTGGAGTTATCACTCCTCCGGAAATTGCCGAGCTTCATAAGCGTGGTATCACGCGCATCTATCATCCGAATGACGGAACTGCTCTTGGTCTGAACGGAATTATCGAAGACATGATCAACAAGTGTGATTATTCAACGATTGATAATGTGGACTTCAAAAAACTTCAGGGCAAAAAACTCACTCCTTACGAAATGGCGAAAGTGATCACGTTCATTGAAGACAACCGTGAGAATCCATTTCCGGTAACTGGAAAAACAGTTCCTGTATTCGGTATCACTGGAACAGGTGGTGCCGGTAAGTCTTCTCTCATCGATGAACTTCTTCTTCGCTTCCATAGATATTACTCAGATAAAAAAATCGCCCTTGTTTCAGTAGATCCAACGAAAAAGAAAAACCAGGGAGCACTTCTTGGTGACCGTATTCGTCTGGGCTCAGCTGTATATGATAATTTCTACGTCCGCTCACTCGCTACACGTGATTCCAGCAATGAACTTTCTCCTGAAATTAAAAAAGTTGTAGAGTTTTTAAAGTCGCAAGATTTTGACCTTATCCTTGTTGAAACTTCGGGTATCGGTCAGGCGTCTGATGAAATTACGAAAGTTGCAAACAAGACTCTTTATGTAATGACTCCTGAATTTGGTGCTGCAACTCAACTTGAAAAAATTGAGATGCTTGAAGTTGCTGACTTCATCGCAGTTAACAAATTTGAAAAACCACGTTCGGAAGATGCTCTTCGTGATGTTCGTAAACAATACCGTCGCAACAAACAGTTATTTGCTAATCACCCGGGTTCTCCAACGGATGCAGAACTTCCGGTTTTCGGAACAATGGCTTCTAAGTTCAATGACGTGGGTGTCAATGCTCTCTTTACAGAGATAATTAAAGCCGTAGATTTCAAATACAACCCTGAGCTTGATAAGATCCCTTCTGAGCGAGCACCGGAGAAAAAACAATCAGTGATTCCTGCTTCGCGCGTGAATTACCTCCGCGATATTTCGGACACTGTTCGTGGATACAATGAAGAAGCAAAAAAAGCGGTTGAGAAACTTCAGCAATATGAAACTCTCGTTAATGCTTCCAAACTGATTTCAGATTCAAAAGAACTTGGTACGAAGAAAGCGGAGCTTGAAAAAACTCTCACAACTGAGCTAAACGAAGTTGCTGAGTTTGATAAGATGATCGATCAGTACACAAAAGGTGAGTACACTTATGTTGTGCGAGGGAAAGACATCAAGGTAGGGACGAAGTACACGTCACTTTCTCAACAGGTCGTTTCAAAAGTTGGCTTTCCGAAGTTCAACTATGCTTCTGATAAACTGCGCTTCATCCGTTCGCAAAACCTTCCAGGCTTCTATCCATATGCAACGGGAGTATTTCCGTTCAAGCGTGCTGATGAAGATCCTAAGCGTCAGTTCGCAGGAGAAGGCGGGCCGAAGAGAACGAATGCACGATTCCACTATCTTTCAAAAAACGATACAGCAAAACGTCTTTCGACTGCATTCGACTCAGTAACTCTTTACGGAGAAGATCCAGCTGTTCGTCCGGACATTTACGGTAAAGTCGGAGAGTCTGGTGTTTCGATTTGTATGCTTGATGATATGATGCAGTTGTATCAGGGCTTCGATCTCACATCGCCTTCTACTTCTGTTTCCATGACAATCAACGGTCCGGCCCCAATCATTCTTGCGATGTTCATGAACACTGCAATCAATCGAGCTCTTCCTGAAAATGATCAAGAAAATCGTGAGAAGATGGTTGAAGTGATGAGACAGGTTCGTGGTACAGTTCAGGCCGATATCCTGAAAGAGGACCAGGCCCAGAACACATGTATCTTCTCTCTTGAATTCGCTCTCAAAATGATGGGTGATGTTCAGGAATTCTTCTGTAAACACAAAATTAAAAACTATTATACTGTTTCTATTTCGGGTTATCACATTGCTGAAGCTGGTGCTAATCCGATCACTCAGTTGGCGCTCACTCTTTCAAATGGTTTCACTTACGTTGAATACTATCTGTCACGTGGCATGCACATTGATGACTTCTGCGAAAACCTTTCATTCTTCTTCTCGAATGGTCTGGATCCTGAATACACAGTCCTTGGCCGTGTAGCTCGTAAGATCTGGGCAGTAACGATGAAAGAGAAGTACGGTGCTTCTGATAAATCTCAAAAATTAAAGTATCACATTCAGACTTCCGGCCGTTCTCTTCACGCTCAGGAAATTGATTTCAATGATATTCGTACAACTCTGCAGGCATTTCTTGCGTTGTCGGATAACTGTAACTCACTTCACACAAATGCTTATGATGAAGCAATCACAACGCCGACAGAAGAATCTGTTCGTCGAGCAATGGCGATCCAGCTCATCATTAACCGCGAGTTTGGTTTGAATAAAACGGATAACCCTCTTCAAGGTTCATACATTGTTGATGAGCTTGCTGAAATCGTAGAAGACGCAGTTCTTACTGAATTCGAAAGAATCTCAGACAAAGGTGGTGTTCTTGGTGCGATGGAATCCATGTATCAACGCGGAAAAATCCAGGAAGAGTCTCTTTACTACGAGACTCTTAAAGACTCAGGCGAGTTCCCGATTATTGGCGTAAATACATTCCTTCCTGAAAAACATGGTGAGTGGAAGCCGATTGAACTTTCTCGTGCATCTGAAGCTGAAAAGAATGATCAGATCGATCGTTTGAATGCTTTCCAGAAACGTAATGAGGCCAAATCTGCTGATTGTTTAAAACGCCTGCGTGATGTTGCTCTCACTGGTGGAAATATCTTTGAAGAGCTTTTAACAAGTGTACGCTACTGCTCACTTGGCCAGATTACAGCTGTGCTTTATGAAGTTGGCGGACGATACCGTAGAAATATGTAATATTACCGTAGGAAATATGTAATGAAAAAAGCGAAGGTTTATACTAAGACTGGTGATAAGGGAGAAACGGGCCTCGTAAGTGGCAATCG
>JBEIQF010000170.1:0-6889 GCA_040376635.1 Halobacteriovoraceae bacterium | reverse complement strand
CCGCATGAGGAGCTTACTTCTTTGGCGCCACTTCCGGTTTATCCGATTGGTGGAGAGTATATTGTCATCGCGCCTTCAGCTTCGTTTCTCTTCAAACGCTGGCCTGTAAAATCCTTCGTGGAGCTTACAAAGAAACTTCTAGCTGAAACAAATTTTCATTTTGTGGTTCTCGCGGGACCTGATGATAAATTCTGTGAAGCCTTTAGTGAAATTTCTGATCCTCGTTTTCATAACCTCCAGGGAAAAACTTCCCTGAAAGAAAGCATGAATGTTCTTGCGCATGCAAAATTGTGCGTAGGAAATGATTCCGGCATGAATCACATCGCTGAAGCGTATGGCGTTCCTTGCCTGACTCTCTTCGGACCGACTGATCCTAAGTTCGGGTTTGCTCCTCATGGAACCAAATCCCGCTATCTCTCAAAAGAGATGTTCTGCAAGCCTTGTTCAACAACTGGTAAGACTCCGTGTTACCGCGATCGTCACTACTGCATGGAAGAGATTTCAGTGGAAGAGGTGAGAACCAATTCTCTTGAGATCCTAAATTCACTATGAGATTTATTTTCTGGTTTTTATTCTGGTTTATTTATTTTCCAGTCCTGAGACTTCTGACTCTTTTCCTCTTCTGGAATTCAAAAGTCGAAGAGCGTGAGCGTTTTGAAAAAAGAAACAAGTTTGAAGCTCTGGCCCACTCATTCAGTGATCACAATGCCAAGGCCGATATCTGTTTTCAGTTTTCAAGTGAAGGAGAGTATCAGCAGGTTGCTCCTCTCGTTGATGATGCCCTCGCCAGTGGCAAAAAAATTGAACTCGTTTTCTTCTCACCAAGTGTGGAGAAGGGGATTCTGAAACTTGCCGCTCAATACCCGAAACAAATCCGTTATCTTCGTTATCCACTTGTTCGCCTTTTTCCTTTTATCCAGAGACGATCATTCTCTCACTGGATAACGGCAAAAACGCTCGTGATGGTTCGTTATGATCTTTTCCCGGAGTTTCTTCTTTGGTCGATGAAGAGTTCAAATGAACTTAAAATCATCTGGATGACTTTCAAAAAGGAACGCTCGAAGGGACACGGTCCTTCGTTCTGGAAAAAACTATTCTTAAAAAATGCTTCAACTATTATCTTCGCAGGTACTCCTGATCAAAAGGCTGCAAGTAAGATTGGTATCAAGGGTGCGGCTTTTGATTTCCGTGTTGAGCAGATCAACCGCAGGATCTTAAAGAAAGAAGAGAAGTTCAGAACCGCTTTTCCTTTGTATCCTGAGTTCAAGGCAAGTCTTTCTGAAAAGCGTGTGATTCTCGGAAACGCCTGGCCCAGTGATCTGTTTCTCCTTCGCGATCTTCCGGCCGATTATCAGCTGGTGATTGTCCCTCACCAACTTTCAAAAGAGATTCTGGATCTCTTTCGCGAAGGACTTGATGGACTTGGAAGGGAAGTGTTCGAGATCAATGATTCAACAACTGCTTTTAAGTCGTCACCGGCGATCCTCGTGAACAAGAAAGGCATTCTCTGCGAGCTTTATGCAGACTTCCCGCATGCGTATGTGGGTGGCGGTTTTGAAGGAAGCATCCATTCAGTTCTTGAACCGTTAGTCGCGGGATCAGATAAAATCGCGTGCGGCCCGTTCCATCACCGCTCAACTGAGTATGATGTCGCCCAGGATATGGAGAAAATTTCCGAGGTGAATACTCCGGAACAGTTCATGTCATGGCTTAAAGATGCTCCCAAAACAACAGAGCATGCTAAAATAGACTCACTCTTGAATGGTTACAAGTCGGTGAGGGAGCTCGTTATTTCATGCTAAAGAATCGCTATCAGGAAATTCTGGTCGGGATGGGACTTATGTCTCTCGTGCGTGGGATTATTTCCTTAAAGCGTAACCGTTCAACTCTTCTGATCGATGATAAGCGCTTCACTGTCGACAGTTACCCAGGTCATTTTGTTTCTGAGCTTGAGATTCTTTCGCTTCTTCGCATTGGTAAAAAGTATGAAATTCCGGAGCTCATTGATCTTCGCCAATTTCTTCTTCCTGCAAGCATTGATCTCGTAATGAATGACAAGAGAACAAAGATCGGAAAATCCCCCCTGACAAATATCAAAGAGATCCTGAGAAAATATCCGGAACTTCTGGATCCTTCTGATCTTGATGAAGTGTATAAAGAAAACGATGATGAATTCACTCGTTATTTTATCAGCGAGCTTGCCCGCTATGAAGCTCAAAGCTTTGAAGCAAGTCTTCGCACGAAAGGTTATCACTTCGAGCTCCAAGGTCCGAAGTGGCTCAAGACTCTTTATACACGCTTCGGTGATCTCTTAAATGAAGAGTATCAGCATTCAAAGAGCCTGAAGTACTCAGCACTCCTGCATCTTCTTTCTCTCTCACACGAAGAAAAACTTAAAACAGGACTTCTGGGTTCTGAAATTCCTTATTATTTCTTCCGGACATTCTCTCCGATCTATCGTCTGCAAGATTTCTTTCTTGCAACTCAACTCAAGCGTCGCCTCATGCTCCTGGGTGGTGACTATAAAGAGAGTACGGTTCAGTTCTGGCAGTTCCACGAGAACAAATTTGAGAACCTTCTCCTCGCAAGTTTTGAAGGTGTGATCTCTGGTGATCGCGTTCTCTTCTTTGCACATCTTCCGGAAGAAGTTCCGTTTGGTGTGAAAACTCCTTATCACTTATTTAATAAGGCGCAGATTTCTCCGGTGAAGAGAATCACTGCACCTTTTCCTCCGACATCTCTTACATACTTCGCCGATTCTTCACTCCTGGGCTCTGAGAGACCTTATAGAGTTCTCGCCAATGGGAATGAGTTTGCTTATTACCACTGGCCGTATCCTGAACTTCCGGGCTCTAAACCGGAGTTTTATAACAAGGATCTAAAAGAAGCGTTTGCCGAAGACGGAAGACTTCTTCCTTTTCAGAATGGTGCGGTTGAAAGCACTCACACGGGGAGTGTGACCCTGGATCTCAGACCTCTCAAGACGGACAAAAAACAGGAGATTCCTGTGCTCAAACGATTGCCACTTGAGATCGTCTCAAAAGAACGGGCAATCAAGGGTTTTGAATACTGGGGACCGTTCCGTTATCGATCTTTGGGACTTTTGGCGCTGTCTTACGGGATTGAAGGAATTTGAGGTATAATAAGCCTATGATTCGCCGCATTCTTAAAAATAATCGTGGTCAGACCTCCGTCGAATACCTTCTTTTGGTAGTCGTCGCCGTTAGTTTCGGGCTCACTTTTGCTAAAAAGATGGATGAATACCTGATCAAAAATCCTAATGGTTTGATCTCTAAGCCATTGAATGGATTCAAAGAAAAGCTTTCGCAGGACCCAACCGGCCGTTACCGCGTCTATCCCATAGGACCAGTTGCACAATAACTGTTGTTTGTTTAAACACCCCTTGTAAGTTTTACTCAACGTATACCTCCAGACAACCTTTGCGCGTAGTATTAACGCAAATTGTCATTTCCTTTCGAGGAGGAGTGTATGAAAACTACAAAACTTTTGGTTTTGGCCTTGTCCCTGACATTTGCCACTGCCTACGCACAAACAATGGGTGATGAGCGAGTTCTGAACTCGGCCCCAATTAACGTTGATGGATATCTTGCAGAAGATAAACCAGTCACAGACGGAGAGCTTGAGGCCATCCGATCTGAGCTTAATAAGCAAAAAATGGGAACTCAGCTTAACAAGGAAAAAGCAAAAGACCTTGGCAAGCTAACGAAGCAGACAGAAAAGCTTCTTGATTCACAAGATGAGTACATCGATTCAAAAGTTGAATCTACTCAGGCGATCAAAGAGTTCAATAATAAATACGAAGAGAATCAGAAAAAACTTCGTTGTATTATGGAAGAGCTCGATACTGAAGAGTGTGAGCCATACAAAAAGAATTATCACAAAAAAAAGCAAGTAACAGCTCCCGTTGAAGAAGTTCAGGAAGTGAAGCTTGCTCAAGCAGCTCCGGTGGTTTCAACTGCAGAGCTTGCTCCAGCAGATCTTGGTAAGCCATTCGAAGAAATTAAACTTCTTCCATTTGCTGGTGGTACGACTTTCAACGGCGAACAAGAATCTCTTGAAACTGAGCTTTCAGCAGGTCTTCGTCTTGAATCGAATATTACATCACGTTTTTCTATGGGTATCGGTTTCAACTATAACCAGATGAAGACGAACGATTTCGCTAACAACCTTGGTTATATGAACACTGGTTACTACGGCCAGTTTGGTCAGGAAGGTCGTGAGATTCAGTATAAATCTATGGGTCTTGATCTTTACGGGAAATTCTTCATCACTAAAGGTGAAAGATTCCGTCCTTACATTGGTGGTGGTCTAGGTTATAACCGCGCTACAATGAAGTATAACGATAACCAGGAATACTTCGATCCAATGCTTGCTTATAGCTACGGTTCTGAAGAATTCAACGCTAGCTTTGCTACTGGTCAGTTGATGCTTGGTACAGAAATCATGGTAACTCCTGGTTTCGGGATTAACATCGAAGCTCAGTACGCTACAGGTCTTGGAGACAGCTTGTCTTCAAACTCTAAGAGAAACACAACGACTTCACCAGACCAGGCCCGTCTTAAAGACCTTGGTGATGAAATCGTTAACTCGAACATGCTTTCAATCTTTGCCGGTGCAGTCGTAATCTTCTAGGTTCACTCTACCCGCGAATGTTCCCCTCGAAAAAAGCCCCGCTATGCGGGGCTTTTTTATTAATAGGGTTCCAACACACTTTTACGTAAGCACCGCTTCATTCAATTCAGAAATTATAATCTCTAAATTTCTTCTTTGGTTGAGCGACTGGCGCTGTTTTGAGTATGAACCCATTCATGCCAAGAAAACCCATCATTCGCTCTAATGAACATTACTATCACCTCGTAGCGAGATCTAATAATAAAGATTTCTTCGAGCTACCTTTGAACGTCGTATGGAACATTATGACCTCAAAGCTTGGTAAACTTCAGAAAGAGTTTGATCTTAAAATTTCAGCATTTGTTCTTATGGATAATCACTTTCACTTGTTGATGCTTACTCCAAAGGAGGACATCGATCGTGTGATGTATTTTTTTATGAAAAATTCTACGTTGGCCATGCAAAAGCATTGTGGCAGGATTAACAAGATTTTTGGAGGGAGATACAAGGGATGCCTAATTGATAATCAGTCATATTTACTTAACGCGTATAAATATATCTTAAGAAACCCTGTTAGAGCAGGAGTGAGTCAGTTTGCGCAAGATTACCCTTATAGTTCTTTAAATCCTGATTCCTCTCAGTTTCTAAATTTGAAATTTGAAGAAATTGTTCCTCTTTCATTACAGTCGAAAAGTAAAATTCTTGAATGGCGCTGGGTGAATGAAGCTTTCACCTCTGAAGAAACAATGAGTATCAAGCACGCTTTATCCAGGTCACACTTTGAGCTAAAAAAAGACAGAGCTACAAATAAGAAAATCAGCGTAAAAATTTGACGTGTTGCTTACGTAAAAGTGTGTTGGAACCCTTTTAACCTGACTAATTTGCTTTCTTCTTAATTTATCCTTCTAACTCGCTTAAAATAATCAAGTCTAATTCACATTTTCCATTGAGAAGGAATTCAATATGAAACCAGTGTATCTCGTTGATGGTAAACGTACTCCGCAAGTTAAGTCAGGCGCAGACCTTAAAGACATCGCGGCCCCTTATCTCGGTCACTATTTGATTCGTCACCTTGTTGATAAATACGCGCTACCTCTTGATCAGATCGATGAAGTGATTGTTGGTAACACTGGAACTCCAGCTAAATATCCAAACGTCGGCCGAGTGATCGCGCTTGAAGCTGGTCTTCATAAAAAAACTTCGGGTTACTCTGTTCACCGTAATTGTGCTTCAGGAATGGAAGCTCTCTCGCAGGCGTATGATAAAATTTCTTCTGGAAGAAATAATCTTATCTTCGCTGGTGGTGTTGAGAATATGTCTCAGATGCCGCTCATGTTTAACAAACACATGACTGAATTTTTTATTGAACTCATGAAAGCAAAATCAACTGCGCAGAAAATGAAAATTTTCTCGACGTTCCGTCCGCACTTCCTTGCTCCGGTGATTGCTATCGAGCAGGGTCTTACAGATCCTTTCTGTGGAAGAAATATGGGTCAGACTGCAGAGACACTTGCTCGTGAATTAGGCATCTCTCGTCAGGAGCAGGATGAGTTCGCCAATCTTTCTCACCACAAGGCTGCGAATGCGACGAAAGAAGGTCGTTTCCGCGATGAGATCCTTCCAATCACTGCTGGATACAAACTTGATAAGATGATTGCTGATGATATCGGCTTCCGTGCGACTTCAACTGTTGAAGGCCTTGGAAAACTGAAACCATATTTTGAAAGAGAAACAGGAACTGTGACTGTTGGTAATGCTTGTCCGATTACTGATGGTGGTTCGATGTGGTTACTTGCTTCAGAGGAAGCTGTGAAGAAGTATAACCTTGATCCAATCGCACGCATGGTGGATTACCACTTCCATGGTCTAGAGCCTGAAAGAATGGGTCTTGGCCCGGTTATGGCTACTCATGGAGTGCTTAAGCGCACAGGCATGAAACTTTCTCAGATGGATCTCTTTGAATTGAACGAAGCATTCGCTGCTCAGGCGATTGCTTGTACAAAAGTGATGAAAGACAAATCACTTTCTTCGAAATGGGGCATTGATGAAGTGATTGGTGAAATTCCACTCGAGAAACTGAATGTTAACGGTGGCGGTATCGCTCTTGGACACCCGGTTGGCTCTACTGGATCACGTCTGGTTGTGACACTTGCTCACGAACTTAAGCGCCGTAAGCAGAAGTACGGACTTGCTACTCTTTGTATTGGTGGCGGTCAGGGTGGTGCAGTTGTGATCGAGAACTTAAAAGTTTAATCGG
>JBEIQF010000166.1:0-7033 GCA_040376635.1 Halobacteriovoraceae bacterium | reverse complement strand
ATGAGACACTTTAATAAATGTCTCGGCCGGAAACCCATTCAAGATCGTCTTTACATTAGTTGTAATTTCAGTAGCAGTCTCCGCCAGCTTTTCTTTCAAGGCATGTATGAGTGAAGATGAATACTCTCCAGAAATGGATGAGTAGATGCCAGGGAATGATGGTACCAAAGAAACAACTGAGAGAGCGGATTTGTAACCTGTTGCAAGCTTCATCCCAGTGGCAAGAATCTCAGCAGTGGTATCTGAACCATCGACTAATGCGCTCATTTTTTTCATCGGGATATTATTTTTGATGACCATAACCGGAATAGGTGACATCGTTACAAGTTTACGGGCGACAGAACCAAACAAAACTTTATCCATACCCGTGAGACCTTTGTGTCCAACGAACAAGATATCCGGCTTCAGCTCATCAATATAATTCAGGACTGATCTCGTTACACTCGACTCATGAGTCACTTTCGTTTTCACTTGAAGTCCGCATCGCTGGGCCTGCTCTTTAAGTGATTCTTCGAGCTTGGCGAGAAACTCATTTCTCTGATTTTCAGAAATCCAGGTTTCGAGACCCCATGCATCCATCACCCCTGCCGTTTGAGCAACAGTCAGGACGTGAATTTCACCTCCCATTTTCTCAGCATAATCCCCTGCTGCTTTAAGAGCATCATCGGAATAGTGTGATAAATCAGAGCAAACCAGGACTTTAATAACAGACATAAGGATCTCCTTGTATCCATACAGTAACTTAGAGAATGATAGTCAGACATGACTCTGCCCTTCCCAAAATTCTGATTAAAATCATGTACTGAAAGAACGAAATTAAAATAAAATCTCTCTATGCGTGCCCACATCAAAATTTTTCTTTTTGAAATCAAAACAATGTTTACCTCCCCCTCCTTCATTCTTCTCACATTCCTGGGAAATGGCCTGATTATCCTCACGAGTTTTCTCTTCTTTATCATAGAGAATGGAGAGAACCCTAAGGTTGAGAGATATATGGATGCGTTATGGTGGAGTTTTGCGACTGCGACAACAACCGGATATGGGGATATTACGCCGGTAACAGATGCCGGGAAATTGCTTAGTATTGGTTTGATGCTCGTGGGATTGGCGCTATTTGCAATGTACACAGCATTATTTGCTGAGACCATTCTCACGAGCAGGAAGAAGTTTAAAAATTACACCTGATTCTGTTTTCTTTTTTCGAGTTCAAAATTCACTTTACGAAGATAGCTTCTTTCAACTTCCAGAAGTCTTCTTAAGATAATTTGATTGCTCAACTGTTGCGCCTGCTCGTGTGAGTCTTGATCAAGTGGAGATTTCAAATCACTTTCAAGTCGTTTTATCCTGTCTTCGAGGGCAAATTTTTTGATTTCAAGATCCTGAATAGAAAAGCCTTCTTCAACTGCATTCATCTGATGCTCCTTTGATAGACTCATCATATCTTCTTTAATTTAAATCATAATGATCCTGATCCATGAGAAAAAGTGATTTATCTCATTATCCCACCTGAGTCTCGCCCTTATCCCTAATACTTAAGTGGATTAAGATTAAAAAAAAGGGGATTTCCATGAACACAGGAAAAGACATCATGACGAAAAAAGTTTTTACCATCTCTTGTGACAAACCAGTGATTGAAGCGGCCCGCATAATGAAAGAGAAAAATATCAGGCATCTTCCGGTGACTAATCATGTTGGTACAGTGATTGGAATTTTGAGCGACAGAGACTTACAGAGGGCCATCAACGTTCTTGAGCAATATAAGGTTGAAGATTTCATGAGCTGGCCGGTTTACTCTGTGAGTGAATCAACTTCAGTAAAACGAATCGCAGAGGAGATGATTTCACAGAAAGTTTCTGCGTTTTTGGTAGAAGACCTGAATGGACATCTAAAAGGAATTATCACGACCGATGACCTCCTCAGATTGCTCATTGAAGAAAAATCAATTAAAGAACAATTCGGGATGCATGCTTTAAGCCACTATTTCACAGGACCAGAACTTTATTAAGGAACGTCGAGATGGCTGTCGGCCTTGAGCGGGAATGCACCCCAAGCCACTTCCCATATGTGTCCATCGGGATCTGCAAAGTAACCTGAATAACCGCCCCAGAAAGCATCTTGGGGCGTTTTCACTATTCTTCCACCTGCTTCAGTAACGATCTTGAAGATCTCATCAACCTCGTGCTTTTCACGAGTATTATGGGCGATGGTGATGCCTCCGAATTTTTTTTCAAACTCTCCAGATCCAATATCCTTGCAAAGTTCACTGAAAGGAAAAAGCGAGAGAACAGTTCCGTTGGTTTTAAAAAAGATCACACCTTTGTCTTCTGACCATGTGGTCTTAAATCCAAGAGCTTCATAGAATTTTTTTGATTTGCTTAAATCCGAGACGCCTAAAGTAAGAAGAGAAATTCTTGGTTCCATTTTTAATCTCCAAAAAAAAAGGCCCCGTTAGGGGCCTTATGAAGATTATCTCGATTTGATATCTTTGTATTTGTTCGAAGTGTCGCCAGTGTAAATCTGACGAGGACGACAGATTTTGAATCCTGGCTGCTCAACCATTTCTTTCCACTGTGCCATCCACCCCGGAAGACGACCCATAGCGAACATCACTGTGAACATGTTCGTAGGAATGCCAAGCGCGCGGTAGATGATCCCTGAGTAGAAATCTACGTTCGGGTATAGTTTACGAGAAACGAAGTACTCATCTTTAAGTGCAACTGCTTCAAGACCTTTTGCGATATCAAGAAGAGGATCCTGAACACCAAGTTTGGCGAGAACTGAATCACAGGCAACTTTGATGATCTTAGCGCGTGGATCGAAGTTTTTATAAACTCGGTGACCGAAACCCATAAGACGTGAGCCAGAGTTTTTGTCTTTTACTTCAGCAAGGAAAGCTTCGTAGCCTTTGCCTGACTGCTTGATCTCTTCAAGCATTTCAAGAACGGCCTGGTTAGCACCACCGTGAAGTGGTCCCCAAAGAGCATCAACACCTGCAGACAGAGTTGCGAAGATGTTTGCTTTTGAAGAACCTACAAGACGGACTGAAGATGTTGAGCAGTTCTGCTCGTGATCTACGTGAAGGATAAGAAGGATATCAAGTGCCTTAGCAACTTCTTTATCTACGTTCTTGTTACCAGTCATCATGTGAATGAAGTCTGAGCAGTAATCAAGAGACTTATCAGATTTAACGAACTCTTTACCTTGAGAGTGACGGTAAGCGTAGGCAGCTACTACTTTCAATTGACCCATAAGCTGAGCAATCGCTGTATCTTTCTGAGCAGGAGTTAAATCCTGAGCACACATATCCTGGTAGTAAGCAGAAAGAGAAACAAGGTTTGATGAAAGGATGGCCATCGGGTGAGCATCTTTCGGGAAAGACTTGATCATCGTCTTGATACCTTCAGGAACATCGTCATACGAAGCGATTTTTTCTTCGAATGTTTTTAGTTCAGAAGCTGTAGGTAGTTTTCCGTAGAAAACAAGATATGAAGATTCAAGGAATGAAGACTTTTCAGCGATCTCTTCGATCGAGTAACCACGGTATTTAAGAATCCCCTGCTCACCATCAAGGAAAGTGATCGCAGAAGTACAAGCACCAGTGTTCATGTAACCAGAATCAAGAGTAACGTAACCTGTCTCCGCTCTGAGTTTCGTGATGTCGATCGCCTTCTCACCTTCAGAACCAGTAAAGGTAGGAAGTTCAAAAGTTTTATCACCGAGTACGAGTTTCGCCTTATCAGACATGGGAGCTCCTTCAAGAAATAGTGAGATGAAAATCTGTGGGGTTAAATGTGCGTATCTTAACGAATTCCCATCACACTGTCTAAATAGTTATGTGACTAACTGTTCGGTAAGTGGTGACAAAAGTTAAACGTGTTCTGACATTGCTGGTGCTAAAACGACTTCACGAGTGGTGACAAAAGCGCTCCAGTATCGCAGCGTGATGATGTTTCTCACTCTTTAATAGCAGCGCGTCTAGTGTACGGATTTAATCAAGAATACGAAAAACATGAGTGATTTCTGACTTTTGGCAAGGTCCTTGCTCTCTAGCTCTTCATAATTCAAACAAGATGTTTGGTTACTATAAGGAGAGAGCATGAAAAAGCCTTCATCGTCATTTTTGTTATTAATTTTCGCAGCACTGTTAATGTCGTTCCAGTCTTACGCACAAATCTCTGTTGAGATCGGTCGTGGAAATGGTCCGCGCGGTCCGCGTCCTGGTCAAGGCCAGGGTCAGCAACCTGATTACTACTCACAATCAGAAATGATTCGTGAAGAAGTTCGCATGAACATGCGTTCATACGAGCGACTTTCTCTCTCTCAACTTCTTCGCCTCTCATACGGCCAGGAAAACGGAATGGAAATCATCACACTTTCTGTTCGCGCACAAAGTTTAATGAATGGCCCGGCCCAGCTTGAACTTCACCAGCATGGCCGCCTTCTCTCTTCTCAGACTGTAAGACGTCAGGCGAATGAAATTGTTTTCTCAGTACCAATGAGAACTCTTCTTTCAGGACTTGAACTTTCATCAGTGTCTGAAATTTACTTAGAATCAATCACTGCACAAGTGCAGCGTTCATACGGCCCAGGACCTGGTCCAGGAGGCCCTGGCTACGAGCTACCAGCTCAGCCGAACTCTCTTATCACTCTTCAGGTTAACCAGTCTGCTCGTGGTCACTTGCGCATCCCTCTTGAGCAACTAGCTCGTCAACAAATGGGAATCACTCTTCGTGGTGCTGAAATTGAAAGAGTTGTTGTTCAAGGTCAGTCAGTTTACGGTCGCGCTGCAAGTGTACAAGTTGAACTTAACGGTCGTCCGGTTGGCCAGATGAAGTACCTTTCTCAAGGTCAGACTCCCCTTCCTATCCAGTCGATGGAAGCAGTTCAATCTCTCGCTCTCATCGTAAGCGGTGATGCACAGATCTCAGAAATCAGAATCCGTGTTGGCCAGGTTCGTCCGGAAGGTCCACAGTACCCACAGACTCAGAGAATCTACGTTCAGCAGGAAGTTTCATCTCGCTACCCGCTTTCTCTCTCTGCTCTTATGCCTTACGAGAACCGCATGATCCGCTCGGTAACAATTGAAGCAAGAGCTCGCGTTGGTGGTCAGTCTCAGCTTATCCTCTCTGCGATCTACGGTGGTCAGCAAGGTGCAATCATGGTTAACCAGAATCAGGCCCGTGCAACTATCCGCCTCGCTCGTCCGATGAGTGCTTCTGAACTTCAGCTTCTCACGAACTCAGTGATCCAGGTTGAAGCTCTTGAAATCGAATTCGACCAGTACTACAGATAATTAACTCCTCCAAACATCACACATAGCGGCCTGCCAGGCCTCAGGATGCTCCCTTCGGGGAGCATCTTTTTTTTAGATGATAAGCATTTTTTGATTCTATTTTCCAGATAGTCACTGCGGGCGTACTTTCCGCTCATGAAAAACTTAATCATCCTTATATTCTTCCTTTTTGCTTATTCTGCTTTCGCTGCGAATGCAGTCGCTTCAACTGAAGTTGATGTGCTTTCTGCTGAATTCGGCGTTGAAAATGAAGTTCAAGAGAAAACTCTTTGCTTAACGACTGTTCGAGTTCCAGCTAATGGAAAACTTCTTGGGATCGTTGAAGATATCCATGATTGTTATTACGCCCGCATTGGGAAGAAGAATCACACTCTTAAGCTTGCGGTAAAAAAGCTTAAAAAAATCGATGACCCGAATTTAAGAGATCATTTACAAAGAATGGACGCCCAATTAGAGTTTTATTTTTCTGACGAGGAATAAAATTTGAAATGGGATCGCCCGCTTAAAGAAGCTGTCCTTTTAAAGCGCTATAAGAGATTCCTGGCCGACGTAAGCGTTGGCGAGGAACAATTCACTGTTCACGTACCGAACACCGGAAGCATGACCGCCTGCTGGGAACCGAACTGGAAATGCGCCCTTTCTGTATCTGATAATCCAAACCGAAAAATGTCCCACACTCTTGAACTCACCCACAACGGTGAAACATGGATTGGCGTCAACACGGCCAATGCCAATAAGCTCGCGCATAGCTGGCTCAAGGAAAATCTCATTCCCGAACTTCATGGCTACTCTTCAATCCAACCCGAGAAAAAGATCGGGGACTCCAGGATTGATTTTTATCTTGAGGGTCATGAGTCACTTCCACCCTGTTACGTTGAAGTAAAGTCTGTGACTCTTAAGCTTGATGGGCTCGCACAGTTTCCTGACGCGGTTTCAGAGAGAGGCCAGAAGCATCTTCGTGAGCTTATGGACCTTAAAAAACAGGGGTTCCGCGCGGCAATGCTCTATGTTGTGCAACGGGAGGACGTGGCCAGCATGAAACCGGCGGCAGCCATCGATAAAAAATATGCTGAGCTTCTGAAAGAGGCCCATGCATCGGGAGTGGAAATTTTTGTATATCAATGTAAACTATCTCTGAACGAGATTGGATTCGGAAAATCACTTCCAATACATCTGGAGTAGTTTTGCTCAAGTTAGTTTTTTATACGAAAGATTCCCGATTAAAAGTTCGCCTGGCCTTGCCTGAGGACGATTTCTCAACGGCCTGCAAATGGAAGGACACTCTGTCGTTTATCGTAACCGACTCCGGCAACTACACCATGATCTGGACATCTCTTCTTCCTGATCTTGATCCCGTCTATGCTCAAGCGATGGTTGAACTCGTAAGCGCGCGTTACCCAGTATCTCCGGACCATAAGCTCCTTGCCGAAAATTGCCCTCAGATGATTTTCCAGAACCCTCATGATGAATGGATCTTCTTCGGAGGAAGTTTCAATCCGTGGCACCAGGGTCACCAGGCCTGCCTTCATCTTCTTCCGGAAGATAGGACGTGCTTGATCATGCCTGATCGCAATCCAGAGAAAGAACTTCGTGATCTCAGTGTTGTTTCAACGATTCTTGAAATCAGCACGAAGGCCCGTTTTAAAAAGTATCAGTATCTCGTTCCGACTTTCCTACTTCAAAATAAGGCCAACCCGACAGTTGAGTGGGTTGAACGTATGAAAGAAGAATTTCCAACTT
>JBEIQF010000173.1:0-6843 GCA_040376635.1 Halobacteriovoraceae bacterium | reverse complement strand
GGAGGTTTTGAGAGCGACTTTTTCTTTTGTGAGATTTGAGGAGTAGTCGCGCAGCCAATGCAAAAGATTAGGGTTAGCAATAAACCGATTGTTTTGTTCATCATAAAATTATTAGGGCATTTTATTTTAATGGATACTTAAGAAATTTTAGACCAAAAAAAGGGCCCCTGTCGGAGCCCTGTTTTCAATTTGTGCAATGCTTACGCAAAAGTATGCTGGCACCCTACGCGCCTAAGCAAGTAGCGTAACACCGATGTAGTACTGATACGGAATCTGAACCACAGTTTTGTCTGTGATATGAGGCTTAACTTTGCGCTCGATTCTGTGCTGGATAAGCTTGATGTATGAAGGATCGCCTTCAAGATTTAGTTCAACTTCATGGTCAGAGATTTTCTTAACCTGGCCCGTGATTTCAGTGTCACGAGTGATGTTGTACATGTCGCCGATAGCAACATCGTTGAAGTTTCCGCGATAAGTGATTTTTCTAGCAATCATAGTGTCCTCTTATTTCGAAATCATTTTTACGAAAGACATAATCGCTCTCGGGAAGAGACCGAACTGAAGCGTAGCTGCTGCAGAGATAAGGGCAGCAACACCAGCACCTTTAAGGCCCTGGTACATAGCAACGTCAGCAGTCTGCTCTTTCATGAACATATAAACGATCACTCTTAGGTAGTAGTACACAGATACTACTGACGTAAGAACGGCGATTACAACAAGTGGAACTTCGCCAGCGCCTACAGCAGAAGCGAAAAGTCCGTATTTACCGATGAAGCCCGAAGTAAGCGGGATACCGGCCATAGAAAGAAGGAACACAGTCATAAGACCACCAAGAACCGGGTGTTTGATTCCCATTCCAGCGATCTGATCAAATGAAAGGTCTTTCTGATTCTTCTCTTCGAACTGAGCGATAATCGCAAAAGCACCAAGGTTAGAAAGCGCGTAGAAGAAGAGGTAAAGAACAACAGCCTCTGCAGAAGCTTCACCAAGATTCATCGCGTACAAACCAAGAAGAAGGTAACCAGTGTGAGCAATCGTAGAGAACGCAAGCATACGCTTAAGTTCGTTCTGAGCAATCGCAACGAAGTTTCCGTAGATCATTGAAGCAGCTGCTACAACCCAGATGAATTTTTCAAACCAAGCTAGACCTGCAACGTTTTCAACAAACACCATGTTCTGAGCGATTTTTGCAAACGCCATAAATGCAGTGAACTTAACTGCAGCACCCATGAAGCCAGTGACTGAAGTAGAAGCGCCCTGGTAAACATCCGGAACCCAGCCGTGGAATGGAACAGCACCAACTTTGAAAAGCATCGCTGTAAGGATCAGACCAAGACCGAAGTAGAAGATGAACGAAGGATTCGGGTGAGAAGCTAAGAAGTTATGAATGAAGCCAAGCTGGAGTGAACCAGTAGCACCGAACACAAGTGCCGATCCGTAGAGGAAAAGCGCAGAAGCTAGACCACCGAGGATAAAGTACTTAAGACCTGCTTCAGCTGAGTAGCGGCTCGTTCTTCTCATCGCCACTTTCACGTAGATCGCAAGAGACATGATCTCAAGAGCGATGAACATGAAAAGAAGATGAGATGTGCTCATCATAAGAATCATGCCGGCAGTAGCGAAAAGTGTCAGACCGTAAACTTCAGGAAGAAGACCCTCTTTCTTATCCTGACCAAAAGTCAGAACAACAGCGATGATCGCAAACAAAGTCACCATGAGTGAAATTGTCTTCGTGAACGGAGTGAAGATAAGTGTTTCGTTAAGAATGCTTACATCCGCAGCGAAAAGAACATATGTTCCCTGAAAAAGAGCAATCATCAAGCTCAGGAATGAAACCCCGAAAGCATACTGATGACCTTTCTCTTTGTGAGAGCCAACAAGGAGTGAAGCAACTGCACCGAATGCCAATACAAAAAGTGGCATAAGGCTTAGGTACTCAGCTGGACCCAGGTTATTTAGTGGAAAAGTTTCTAATAAGTTCATTGTGCACTCACTTTAGAAATAAGAGAGTTCGAGTATTGTTCAAGAGTCGCATCAGACTTACCGAAGAAAGTTTTCGGGAAGAAACCGATACCAAACACGAACACAGCAAGGACAACCATTGAGATAATTTCTTTTTTATTAAGATCATGAAGGTGATCAAGATCTGTTCTCGTCTGCGGCCCAAGCATAACCATCTGGTAAGCTTTAAGAGCGTAGACAGCGCCAAGGATAACCCCTGTACCAGCGAAGAGAACGTAGATCGGGTGAACCTGGAAAGCTCCAAGAAGGATCGGGAACTCCCCTACAAAACCGTTCGAACCAGGAAGAGCTACTGAAGAAAGAGTCATGATCATGAAAGCGATCGCCATAAGAGGAACCGTTTTCGAAAGACCACCAAACTCTTCAAGGTTTCTTGTGTGAAGTCTTTCATAAAGGAAGCCTACAACAAGGAACAAACCACCAGCAGAGATACCGTGGTTGATCATCTGGTAAAGAGAGCCTGCAATCGCGATCTTATTGAAAGCGAAAAGGCCAACCATGATGTAACCCATGTGCGATACAGATGAGTAAGCAACAAGCTTTTTAAAGTCAGTCTGAGCAAGAGCACAGAAAGCTCCGTAGATGATTCCGATCACACCAAGACAAATGAACATTGATGAGAAGTAATGAGCTGCTTGTGGGAAAAGTGGAATTGCGATTCTCATAAGACCGTATGTACCGAGCTTAAGAAGAACAGCTGCAAGGAAAACTGAACCAACAGTCGGAGCTTGTACGTGAGCATCCGGTAGCCAAGTATGGAAAGGAACCATCGGAACCTTGATCACAAATGCCAAAGCGAAAGCTAAGAATAATAATGTCTGTGGAGATTTAAGAGCTGCGCCAAGTGAAGACCCGTCAAATGCGAACGAAAGTTTCGCAAGCACGTAAAGGTCAGCTGATGGAGCACCCATTGTTTCAGCAGAAGTTTTAAGAAGGAAGAAAATCGCTACAAGCATAAGTAGTGATCCAACCATCGTATAAAGGAAGAACTTCACAGTTGCGTAGATGCGCTCTTTTCCACCCCAGATTCCGATAAGGAAGAACATCGGGATAAGAACTACTTCCCAGAAGAAGTAGAAAAGGAAAAGGTCAGTAGCAAGGAATGTTCCGTACATACCAGTCTGAAGTGCCATAAGGCAGAACACGAAGAATTTTTCTTTCTTAAGTGCTACACCGTGAGCAAGATCAGCCGGGCCGACGTTCGGCCATGTCCCAAGGATCGCAACTGGTCCAACGTATGCAGTAAGCATAACAAGTGGAAGTGAGATCCCGTCGATTGAAACGAAGTAATTGATCCCCCAGTCAGGAAGCCAAGGCACCATCTGCGTGAATTGAGCGCCGGCGTTTCCACCATCAAAATTCATGTAGAGATAAGTGGCGAGAGCCGCGTTGACCAAAGTCTGAATGAGCGCAATCTTTCTGAAAGAGTTTTCAAAATGAGTTGGCACAAGCAGAAGGATCAAACCGAAGATCATCGGCGTGAAAATAATCCAGGAAAGTAAGCAAGATGTTTCCATGTCTATATATCCTTAAACCAGTACTTTATAAATGAAGAGAATCGCGATCAGAACACCACCGAGCATGAGAAGCCCGTATGTCTGAAGGTCACCAGTCTGGATCACGCGAAGAGAGTTACCTACTGCTCTTACACCACGACCTAAACCGTTAACTGCACCATCCACAACATACTTATCAACGATGCCGCCAGCGAATGCTGAAATCTTCTTAAGAGGATTTACAACGATCACAGCGTAAAGTTCATCAACGTAGTATTTGTTGTTAAGAAGCTTCTGAAGACCAGTAAGGCCGCCGAACGCATCTGAGATGAATGTGATTTTCTTGAAGACTGCAACACCCGCAAAGTATGAAGCGATAGCGATGATCGAAGATCCTGCCATCACAACACCCTCGTGAAGAGGAAGCTTAACACCAACAAGTGGAAGGTGTTTCGCTGGTACAACCGGAGCAAGCCACTGTGAAAGTACGTGAGGCATGTGGCCGAGGTAATCACCAAGTAAGTGAGGAACACCAAGGAAACCACCAGCTGCTGCAAGGAACGCCAGTACGTAAAGCGGGAACGTCATAAGGAATGGAGACTCATGAAGGTGATGTTTCACATCATGGCTCATTTTCTCAGATCCGTAGAACGTAAGAGACATCATGCGACCTGTGTAGAACGCCGTAAGCATCGCTGTAAGAACACCGATCACGAAGAGGTACGATACACCACCCGGAAGTGCGATCGAAGAATAAAGGATTTCATCTTTTGAGAAGAATCCTGAGAAGAACGGAATCCCTGAGATAGCAAGAGAGCCGATCAACATCGTGAAGTGCGTGTGAGGAAGGTACTTCTTAAGACCACCCATCTTCGTCATATCCTGCTCGCCTGAACAAGCGTGAATCACAGAACCTGATCCGAGGAACAGAAGCGCTTTAAAGAATGCGTGAGTCATCAAGTGGAAAACTGCAGTCTGGTAAGCACCAACACCGCAAGCAAGGAACATGAATCCAAGCTGAGAAACTGTTGAGTAAGCAAGAACTTTCTTGATGTCTGTTTGAGCGATAGCAATTGATCCAGCGAAAAGTGCTGTGATCGCACCAACGTGAGCAATGATACTCATGACCATCGGAGTAAGTTCGAATAAAGGATTAAGACGAGCGATCATGTACACACCAGCTGTCACCATCGTTGCAGCGTGGATGAGTGCAGATACCGGAGTCGGACCCGCCATCGCATCAGGAAGCCATACATAGAGAGGCATCTGAGCAGACTTACCTGTAGCTCCTACGAATAGAGAGAAACAGATAAGAGAAACTGAAGGCATGATTTTTATCACAACTTCAGGATTAGTGAGCATCAAGTTGATCTGAGCAAGATCAAGAGTTCCAAGTTCTCTGAAGAGAAGGAACATACCGATAAGGAATCCAAGGTCACCGATACGGTTAACGATGAATGCTTTCTTACCAGCGTTAGCTTTTTCAGTGTCTGTGTACCAGAAACCGATAAGAAGATAAGAACAAAGACCCACGCCTTCCCAACCGAAGAAGAGAAGTGGAAGGTTTGCGCCCATAACAAGAAGAAGCATGTTGAAGCAGAAAAGATTCAGGTAAGCAAAGTAGCGGCCTACACACTCTTCATCATGCATATAGCTTGTTGAGTAAAGGTGAATGAGTGTACCGATACCAGTAATGATCAGGCATAGAAGACCTGAGAGCTTATCGATACGAAGTTCGAAAGGGATTGATAGTCCGCCGAAGTTAAACCATTCGAAAACGAATGAAGTCACATGAGGATTCTCGCCACCACCAACCAGGTGTCCAAATGCCATGCAAGACATGATGAACGAAAGGAAGATGAAGAAAGTTGCTGTGTAACCGGCAAGGTTCGGATCAGTTTTCGCGAATCCTTTAAGCTTGAGCGGATAAACAACACCGTTAATGAAAAATCCAATTAACGGGGAAATTAAAATCAACAATGGCAGGGATGATGTCATATTTCCGCCTATTATCCTTTAAGAGTTGTAGCTGATTGAGTTTTGATCGATCCAAAGTTCCTGTAGAGGTTCACAAGAATTGAAAGACCGATTGCTGATTCTGCAGCGGCAATAGTGATAACGAAGAAAACCTGTAACTGGCCTTCGATCATCGCATTGGACTTAGAGAATGCAACAAGAGACAAATTCGCTGCATTCAATAGAAGCTCGATTCCCATAAGAACCATGATCGTGTCACGTCTTAGAAGGACAACAAGCATTCCCATCGTAAAGAGGAAAGCAGCGAGAACCTGGATGAGTACGTCGTTAGTCATATAATTGGTCCTAGTCGAATTTACGTTTAGCGAGAACAACTGCGCCGACAACTGCGACGAGAAGTGCAAGCGAGATTACTTCAAACGAAACGTAGTATTGAGAGAACAAAGCGTGAGCAAGAACTTTTGAGTTCCCGCCAAGCTCAGCAATACGTTCCGGAGTGAACTGACCGGCAGTAACGTCCTGACGGTGGCCCATGAAGTGCTCATTAAGACCGTAAATGATGAAACCGAAAACAGTCATTCCAAGAACGATAGCGCCGAAGAATACACCCGGCTTGTTTTTGAAATCTGTTTCTTCTCTATTCAGGTTTAGAAGCATGATTGAGAAAATGAAAAGAACCATGATCGCGCCAGCGTAAACAACGAGCTGGATCGTAGCAACAAGGTGCTCCCCGATCAGACCGTAGATACCTGCAGTTGAAATCAGAACGCCAAGAAGGCAAAGAGCTGAAGTAATGGCGTTACGAGCGAAAAGCATAGTGAGAGCAAGGATAGCTGAAACAGCAGCTAAGACAACGATAACCGGGCTCATTTTACGTCCTTCTCTTTACGGCCGTTCATTTCGCGCGTGAGGTGAGTAAGATCGATGATCGCGTCTTCACGGTTGTAAGTGGCCATTTCGTAGTTATTCGAAAGTTTGATTGCATCTTTCGGACAAGCTTCTTCACAGAAACCGCAGAAGCAACAACGAAGAAGATCGATATCAAAGCTCACTGGCTTCTTCTCTTTCTTAACTCCGTAAACATTTGTTTCGTCCTCACGCTCTTCCGCCACGATGTGGATACATTCAGCAGGACAGATCGTTTCGCACAGGAAACATGCCGTACAGTTTTCAGTTTTATTCTTATCTACAGAGATAAAGTGAGCGCCTCTGAAGCGATCAGAGTAATCACGCTTTTTCTCAGGATACAAAATCGTATTGTGCTTTCTGAAAAAGAATCCTTCGATGAAACGCTTCATCGTGATTTTCATCCCGATGAGGATCGCCGGCAGATAGGCTTTTTCTTTAG
>JBEIQF010000010.1:0-24380 GCA_040376635.1 Halobacteriovoraceae bacterium | reverse complement strand
TGGCGTGGACGTTGCGGAATCATCATTTCACTTTTTGCCATCCTTGAAACTCCGTTTCTCGTGATGTGGGCCAAGCGTGGAGCTCCAAAGAGTGCCGGCATGACGGGTGCTTATGCAGCGATGACTTCGGCTTCGCTTGGATGTCTCCTGATGCAGTTTATTTGTTTTCATCTTAATTCATTACATTTGATTCTTTGGCACTTCCTTCCCCTCGCTCTTATGAGCTTTGCTGGGTTCTTAGTCGCTAAAAAAGTTTTACGCTGGTAATAGCAGGAGCAAGATATGTCGATTCAACCACTACCAAAAAACACGTCACTAAGTAATTTCGTTGCACGTTTTCCTGCACTCGATTACTTCTGCCGTTCTATTCTGTTCAAGAAATTCACTGAACTGAAGCATGGACAGATTCAGATTGAAGATCAGGTTTTTGGTGATCCTCGCTCTTCATTAAAAATCAGAATTGTCGTTCATCACTCACGCTTTTATTCTCGTACACTTCTTGGTGGATCGATAGGCAATGCTGAAAGTTACATCGATGGAGACTGGGAGACAGACCAACTCACGGACCTCGTCAGACTATTTGTTCTGAACCGTGACATCCTTCAGCAGATTGATGGTGGAATCGGAAGCCTGCTTCAACCATTTCAAAGATACTTTCATGGTCTTCGCAAGAATACGATTGAAGGATCTCGTGAAAACATTCGTTCTCACTACGATATCGGAAATGATTTTTTTAAACTTTTCCTTGATGAAACAATGATGTACTCGAGCGGTATTTTCAAAACGAAAGAATCATCTCTCTATGAAGCGTCTATGGAAAAAGTTTCCCGCGTTGTGGGTAAACTGAAACTCAAACCAACTGACCACCTTATTGAAATTGGCACAGGCTGGGGAACACTTGCCATCTACGCAGCTAAAACTTACGGCTGTAAAGTAACGACTACGACAATCTCTACAGAGCAATACAACTATGCAGTGGCACGCGTGAAGGAAGAGGGTCTCGAAGGAAAAGTCACAGTGCTTTTTGAAGATTACAGAAAGCTCACTGGCGTCTACGACGCTCTTGTGTCAGTAGAAATGATCGAGGCTGTAGGTCTGGATCATCTTGAGACTTATTTTGAAAAGTGTTCTTCACTTATTAAACCAGATGGAATCATGGTTCTTCAGGCCATCACAATCCGTGATCAATTTTATGAATCGGCTAAAAAATCTGTCGACTTCATTCAGCGACATATTTTCCCCGGAAGTGGAATTCCTTCAGTTCACGCGATGATGAACGCTGTGACGATGAAAACGGATCTGGGACTAATCCATCAGGAAGATTTCTCCGAAGACTACGCAGAAACTCTTAAACACTGGAGTATGCGTCTTCAGAAAAATGAAAAACAGATTACGGCCCTGGGTTATCCGGATTTCCTGCACAGACTTTGGCAGTTCTACTTTTCATATTGTGAAGGTGGATTCAGAGAAAGAGCGATCGGATTATCTCAGATGGTTCTGACGAAGCCGCTCTATAAAGAGAAGAACTTTCTTAAGGCGTAGAGAGCGTAAGAATCTCTTCCGCTTCAAGCCTGCGTCTCCAGATCATGGGTTTCTGAAGCTCGCCTTCAAAGAAGAAATCTGATCCATCATCTTCAGAGCCTAACGAGACGCTGATCGACGGAGTGTCGTCAGTCACTGGCGCCATGAAAGCAACTGCACCGACAGTTTCAACAGGTTTTCCATCCAGGTATAAGTGCATTTCATTTTTTGAGTAATCGACAACGAGTGCCGCTGTATGGAAGTCACCAGCGCGAATTTTATCTTTAGCTCGAATAGTGTGTGCAGCTTCCTTGTCAGAAGCACGCGCTATGGCCGTTAAATACCCTTCACGATCCATTCTGATGCTCGCCCTTGAACTTGATGACTTCTTTTCCGCACCACCAACTGAGAAAGCCATGAGATCCTGTGAGGATTTCTGGTTCCCCGTCTGACGGAATGTAATCATTAATGTGGTGGCACTCACCTTTCTCAGGATATCAGCGGCACCCTTCACTTCTTTATAAGCGCCATGAGAAATGATTTTGATATCCTTCTGCTCTTTCCCGTCTACTGTAAGCTTCAACTGTGTACAGCTGCAAATGAACATAAGTGAAAGAAGGATAGACCATTTCATAGTTCGACCACTGAACCAATTTCAACCACACGGGTTCTTGGTAGCTGGAAGAAACGAGTTGCAGGTTGAGCATTTCTGGACATAAGAGCAAAAAGTTTTTCTCTCCAAAGCATCATCCCTTCTCTTTTAGTAGCGATGATATGTTCACGTCCCAGGAAGTAAGTTGCGTTGTCCGGATCCAGAGGGAAATTATGATCAAGAATCAATCCGCGAAGTTCAGCAGGGATATCCGGTAAATCCATGAAGCCATAATCAATCGAGACTTTATAAATTTGCGGACCGATATTCTGCATGCGCACTCGGTTTGACGAAGGCACGTGAGGAATATCTGAAGTATGAACTGACAGAAGAACAAGATGGTCGTGAATACAATTGAAGTGCTTGAAGCTCTGATAAAGTGTAGGTGGCACGTACTGTGGGTGACCAGACATGTAGATGGCCGTACCAGAAACACGAATAGGCTTTTTCTTCTTCACTAGCTCAAGGAATTCAGATAGTGGCGAGATATATTCAAGCATGCGATCAGAAAGAATCTGGCGCCCCTTATTCCATGTCGTCATGAGAGTATAGATCACAAATCCGACAAGCAGCGGGAACCAGCCTCCGTGGAAGACTTTAAGTAAGTTTGCTCCCCAGAAAGAAGCTTCAATCACGAGGAAGAATCCACACAGCAAGAAGGCCAATATTTTGTTCCACTTCCATGCGTAGATTGCAACGAAGTAGAAAAGAATCGTTGTAATAACCATCGTTGTTGTTACGGCAATACCGTAGGCAGCTGCAAGGTTAGAAGATGTTTTGAATGTGAGAACGAGCGCAATACACGCGATCATAAGAACAGTGTTCACAGTACGAACATAGATCTGACCGAATTCTTCCTTCGATGTGTGATCAATCGTGACACGTGGAATGTATTGAAGCTGAACGGCCTGCATTGTTAGTGAAAACACACCCGTGATGAGCGCCTGAGAAGCGATACAAGTTGAAAGAGTTGCAAGGGCCACGACTGGAATAAGCGCCCAGTCAGGAACCATATGGAAGAATGGATTTTCTACGGCCTGTTTGTTTGCCAGAAGGAATGCCCCTTGTCCGAAGTAATTCAGAACAAGACACGGAAGAACGATAGCGAACCAGGCCAGACGAATAGGACTTTTACCGAAGTGACCAAGGTCAGAATAAAGGGCTTCTCCACCCGTCACAACCAGGAAAACGGAACCAAGAACTGTGAATCCTTTAAAGGCATTTACCTGGAAGAACTCAAACGCATACATGGGATTTACTGCACTTAAAATTTCTGGATGATCGATAATCTGAAAAATCCCTAAAAGAGCGAGCACGATAAACCAAAGCAAGGTGACTGGTCCAAAAATTTTACCAACGACAGCTGTACCGTGGCGTTGAATGGAAAACAGCGCGATCAGAATCGCAACAGTAATGGGAAGAATATAAGGATGAAGTACTGGTGTGATGAACTCGAGACCTTCTACCGCGGATAAAACGGAAATGGCCGGCGTGATCATGCCGTCACCATACAAGAGAGCAGTTCCGAAAAGACCGAACAGAGTCAGGATACGAAGAAGATGCCTTGATTTAACTGAGATCGTAGAAAGAAGAGCAGTAAGTGCGAGCACTCCCCCTTCACCCTGGTTATCTGCACGTACGATGAAAACGAGATACTTGATCGACACCACAATAATGAGCGACCAAAAAATAAGTGAGAGGATACCAAATACGTTCAGTCCATTCACAGCGAGGTTATGTGTATGATGGAAAGACTCTTTGAAGGCATAGAGCGGACTTGTTCCGATATCGCCATAAACAACACCCAACGCCGAAAGCGCAGTGATATACTTCGTGCTATTTTTTTCTGATTTCATAGTTTGCAGTTTTTTGTGATCTTAAATTCTTCCACTTCGTCGATGCGTGGAAGGTGCAGACCTTTTGCTTCTGCATATTGGAGATACAATTCGAGACCATGAACAGATGGTTCCTGAACATCGTGCTGAAGAATGACTCCACCACCCGTTGGATTTTTTAACTGAACAGGCACTTTGATATAAGTGTTACCCTGTTTCTTGAAATCGATGTACGTGCCGCCCTCATTGAAGGCGATTAAGTTTTGTGCAACTTCTTTCGGAGTCATACCCGGAACCCAGTCACTTGAATCCACATCCCAGAATGCCATTTGAATACAGTTATCGCCCATTAGTTCAGTCGACACTTCTTTCAAAGCATTGATGTGATGGTAATCCGCGCGTGTGCCGTAATCCCCGTAAGGAAAACGATAAAAGGGTTTGTTAAATTCATGCCCGTTCTCACGATAGAGATCAGCGAGTTCTCGAAAGCACTGAGCTGTTTGTTTTTTAAACTGCTCTTTAGAAAGATCTGCTGCGCGATCATGATTTGGACTGTGACAACCAATCAAGTGACCTTCATCAAGCATACGTTTGATGATGAATTTATTTTCCTGATTGACGTGATCAGTGAGAATAAAAAAAATCGCAGGAACATTATGACGTTTCAGAGTATCAAGAACGATCGGCGTGCGAGTGAGATGTGGGCCATCATCAAACGTCAGGGTGAAGGTTCCGGATTTGTAGAGTGAAAGAGCACGATACGGACTTAAGCCTCTGTCTCGGGATGTATAAGTTCTGTCTTCAGGATACTGTTCCCATTGAAGAACTGATGCAATTGAACTGAGCGAGAACAAGAGAGAAATGAGGATGATTTTCATCGGCAAAACATACTCTTTTCAGGATTTTAAGTTAAGATTCGCGGCGTCAAAGCGCCATTTCTAAAATCCTCAAACAAAATGCAAATTCAGGGGTTTAATGACCTATAGAAATTACTCTGGCCCTTGAAAAGATGACGCAATTTTCTTATTTTTGCGTCCATGGAAAAGGTACTCGATAAATTCGCCAGTCCAGCGCTGCTGATGAAAATTATTTTCTTCGTCATGGGAGGGCTTGCCTTCCACATTAAGTTTATTTCATCCTTCATGGGACGTTAATTTCTTCCAATATCAGTCGGCAAAATGCCATCGTTTAATTTTACGATGATTTCCGAATGAACGTCCCCTGCACCGTGAACAAGCTTCACAATATTAACTGCGTAATCTCTTTCTTCCTGACTCTTCACTGATCCGGCAAGATGAACATTCGTCTCCTCCACCGTAACAGTGATGTCACTTGCGTCCACTCGTTTAGAGTTGTGAAGGAGCTCTTTTACGACAACTTCGAGTTCTTCGTCGCTGTGAACGCGGCTGATACTGTCTTCGAGATAATCATCATCTGAGATTTCGAAATCTTCATCATTTGGATTGTTGTAATAAGGAGGAAAAGACGGTTGGTGTGGATTCTGATTTGGATTTGCACTCACAGGAACTCCTTAGATAAAGAAGTCCCTATGATTCAGGATATGTTGTGTTTAATAAAGGGAGAGCGTTTCCTGACTGAATGAACACTGAATGCTTCTGACGCCGACAATACCAAATAGTCTCGACCAATTCGCTTCGAGGAAGAGACGGTTGACTTCTTTGTCTGCATCATAAATTCTGAAGCGGTCCTGCAATTTAAGAGTAAGTCTTTTGTTGTGACGAGCGCCAGTCACACCGCTAAAAAGATAATTGAGTTTAATTGTTCCGCCCGTGACGACAGAGAAGTTTTCTACTTCGATTCTTACTGCCTGATGGCCATTTCTTTCCACCAGAACAGCTCCTTCTTTCATCACTCTTTCTGCAGGAAGAGTGACATCCTCAAAAATTCCGCCATTGGGGAGCGTTGTTACATATCTCATCGAATCAACATGTCCCTGATCATTTGTAATCACATAGTAGTCAGTAACATTTTTGTCGAATTCAGAAGTGATGATGGCCAGTCTGATTTCTTCGGCCTGTATATTGAGAGTAACAATCATTAAAAGGGATAAGAATAAAGTCTTCATAATGCCTCCACCGGAAGAGACATTTTACTGAACCTGGGTTCATTATGAAAAGGATAATGCGTCAGTATCTGTATCTGGAAGACGGGAAAGCTCAACATGGAATTCAGCACCCTGATAAGGTTCACTTTCAACCCAGATTTTCCCTTTGTGGGCCTTAATAATTTCTTTTGAAATAAATAATCCGAGTCCGAGTCCTGAAATATTCTTGGAAGAGATGGCCCTTTCGAAACGATCAAACACGCGTTCTATTTTATCCTTACTGATACCGAGACCAAGGTCCTTGATCGTAAGTTTGCCGAATCCATTGTACCCCTTGAGACTAACGTGAACAGGTTTCTGGTTTCCATATTTAGCAGCATTAGTGAGGATGTTCAGGACAACCTGCTCTAAGCGCATTCTATCGGCACGGACAAAGATATCTGGCTCAACTGTGATGTTAAGATCACAACCATGAGAGCTCAAATGGTCTTTATAACTGTCACACATATCAATCACGAGCTCTGAGAAATTAATTTTTTGAAAATAGTAGTCCACTTTACCCATCTGGATCCGGGACGTGTCGAGAAGATCTTCAATTAAGTTTGTCAGTCGATTCACCTGAATGTTTGCGCGATCAAGTGAAGAAGCAAGTTTATGAGGCGTCGGCATGGCCGCTTCCTCAGGGATGACACCTTTCCTCGTCATTTGCAGAAGAAGCTTCAGAGAAGTCACAGGAGTTTTTAATTCATGAGACGCGATCGAGAGGAATTCATCGCGGACGGCAATAGCTTTCTGAGCGGTCTGATAAAGAAGAGCATTTTCAATCGCAACGCCTGCTCGCATTCCAAGCTCTTCGGCCATCGCAAGATCCTGGTTCGTGAACGTTCTTGATCCGTCAGAGACAACAACGGATATCGCCCCATGAATGCGATCTCGATAAATGATAGGAACAGTCATCGCAGATTTACATCCAAGCTTATTCAGGACTGCCAGGTGTTGATCATTCATCGCGAGGGATAACAGATCATCCTGAGTCACTTCCGTCGTAAGAACAGACTTCCCTTCTTTCAGAACATTCTGGAATGTTCCTGAATCAGGAGTCACTCTCGGAGTAAACTTTCTGATTTCAGTCGCAAGCAACTGTTTCTGCGGATCTTTATGGTGAGAAGCCACTCTATTATAAGAACCGTCTTCATTCACAATAGTGATTGTGCACCAGTCACCCAGGAATGGGATCATGATTTTAGCAAGTTTCTCAAGGGTAATATGATAATCAAGAGATGAAGCAAGGATATTATGGGCATTGGCGAGGAAGATTGTTTTCTCACGTGAACTCGCACGTTCTTTAATACGAATTTGCTCTCTCACCATTTCCAATCGCTGATTTTCAGAATTCTTCCATTCAGTGATGTCTTCTGAAAATCCGAGAATGAACTGTGCATTGCCGTCAGGTCCGATCAAAGGAATCTTTTTTGTTCTGACTGTCTTTGTTCCATTTCTTGTGCTGATCTGTTCTTCGGAGATATC
Organism: Halobacteriovoraceae bacterium; assembly: GCA_040376635.1. Taxonomy (GTDB): domain Bacteria; phylum Bdellovibrionota; class Bacteriovoracia; order Bacteriovoracales; family Bacteriovoracaceae; genus Peredibacter. The sequence goes on along the minus strand of JBEIQF010000010.1, from coordinate 16,780 downwards.
GACCATCTTCTTCCCTGACAGGACAAGACGATCTTTAGCTAAGAAGAAATCCGCCTGTTCCTTAGGAAAGAAGTCATAATCATTTTTCCCAAGAATTTCTTCCCTGCGTATGCCGAGAAGCTCTTCACCCGCACGATTAAAATGTACGAATCTCAGTTCTGTGGCTTCTTTGACAAACACCATATGCGGAACATTTTCAATTACGAGATCCAGAAACTCCTGGGACTTTGCGATGATGTCGGAAATCTTATCTTCGCTAATGGATGCTTTTACATTTGTGAGAGGAGTAGAAGCTCCACAAATTTCATTGCCGCTCTTTGATTTCCAGATTTCAGTCTGAAAGGAAAGGCTTTTAAATTCCTGAGTCATGAATCGATGCTGGAAGACATGTCTTTCCGTGCGGTCGAGAAGATGAACTGCTGTGATGAAATAATCAAGATCTGAGGAATGAAGAATTTCTAAAAGTGAGCCTTTGTTTTTTCCAAGAATCTTATAGAAAGCCTCTGAAGCAACATTCACGCCGAATTTTTCTGCATCCACTGACCAGTACAAAGTGCTTGTAGCACCTTCAACTAAATCTTGAAGTGTGGATTGAGAATTCATTTTGAAAATCACCGGTTCGAAATTATGAGTGAAAAATGCCAGAAAATGGCATAAGTCGCACCTTAATTTGACGTTAAGGTCTGTCGATGAACTTTTTTCAAAAGTTTGTTGAAGATGATTTTTGAGAAGAAAAAGATCAACAGAAATGAGACAGGCGCAACAATCGCCCAGGCGGCCACTCCACGAAGAGCGGTCATTCCGTATCTCTCAACAGAATTCATAAACTCATGACGGAATTCATAAATCATGAGTTTTATATCAAGATTTGCAGGTGCTACATTAAACATCCACTCTCCCATTCTCAAGAATGGAATAATTAATGCAATTTGAATGGGATAAACCAGATAATTCACTGTCTGAATGGCCACGTGATTGAGTCTAAATATCGCCGCCGCCAGTAAACATAGACTTGTTGTGATCCCAATAACCGGGACTGAACCTAAAACAATACCGAATGCTACACTCTGTGCAAGTTTCTCCGGGCTTACTCCCTGCTTTAGTTGGGCCAGGAGAGGATCATAGATTTTTTTAAGAAAAGTCATAAATTAAGTGTAACTTCATGTTGGGGTAAAGCGTAATGATAAGTATGAAAGTCCTACTTTTGTCGATGTTTCTCTTAGTCTCATGTGCCAGCTATCGCGGTGATGATAACTATACCACTCATTATGATGTCTTTTACACCGAAAGCAAATCTGTCAGACAGCAGGGAGATATCTATTACCCCGAGAAAGATGGCATTTATCCAGGTGTCATTCTTGTTCATGGCGGTGGATGGAATGGTCGCAAACGTCAGGACATGAACTCAATTGCTGAATCACTCGCCTCTCATGGTTTTGTGGTATTCAACATAAATTATAGATTTGCTCCTGAACATCAACATCCAGCTCCAATCGACGACCTTGAAGTTGCCATTAAATTTTTGAAATTGAACTCGCAGAAATTTAAATTAAACAAAGAGAAGATCGGTCTCTGGGGTTATTCATCAGGTGGTCACACGAGTTCTTTTTATGCACTTACTCGTGCTGGAAAAAAGGATCTCGAAGTTCAGGCCGTCGTTTCAGGTGGCGCGCCCTATGAATTTACCTGGTACCCACACTCACCCTATATCAAGGGTTACACAGGAGTTTATCGGGATCAGAATCTGAAGCTCTACATGGATGCAAGTGTTCCCACTCACATCACTCCTCATGCGCCACCCTTCTTCCTTTACCATGCCGAAAATGATCGATTAGTAGAATGGGTACAGGCACAAAATTTTGCTGCAAAACTAAAGTCACAAGGACTTTATGTAAAAACTTATTCAGTGAAATTTTGGGGGCACGCCTTTGCATTTGCTCTGCCGGATGCCCCCGTGGAAAAGGGAATTAAATTCTTGAAAAAAAAATTACGCTGAGGCCTTATGTGTTTTCTTGAAGATAAAGAAAACAGGCACACCCGCCAGAATGAACGCTAATCCGATCATAGATTCTTTCGGGCTTTCAATCACAGTATTAATCAAGAGAAGCGTTGCCAGCACAATGAAAACAATCGGAACCACAGGATACCCAAAAGTTTTATAACTTCTTGGAGCATCTGGACGCTTCTTTCTCATCACGAACACGACACCAGTAACCATCGCATAGAAAATCCACGCACTGAAAACCACATAGTTTGTGAGCTGATCAAATGTTCCTGACAAAGCGAGAAGCATTGAGACAACACCCTGGATAACGATCGAAACGACAGGAACCTGAGTGACATCATTTACGTTGGCCAGTTGCTTAAAGAAAAGACCGTCCTTCGCCATGGCATAAGGAACACGTGCACCTGTCATGATCGAACCGTTCATGGCACCAAGGGCAGAGAAAACAAATGCAGCTGAAAGAATCGTAATGCCTGATTGACCAAGGAAAGTCATGGCAGCTTTTGTACCAACTGGTAGAGCATCCGGATAAGCATCTGAGTTTGAGCTCAGGATTTCCGTGAAAGGAAGGGCGTAAAAGTAGGCCACGTTGGCCACACAATAGATCGCAAGGATGATCAGCATCCCAAGACCGAGTGAAAGCGGAATATTTTTTTGAGGATTCTTGATCTCTCCCGCAATCATCGGAAGATTGTTCCATCCGTCATAGGCCCAAAGTGCAGCCAAAGTTGCTGAACCAAAAGCGGCCCATCCCGTAAATCCAGTGAAGCCCGGAGCTGTTTCTGAGAAGTGAGAAAAACTAGCACCATCTCCTGCAATAAAAATACCGCCGGCAATCCCGATGATCATCACCAATTTTAAACCAGTCATGATGGAATTCAATCGGCCACCGAATGCGACTGAAAGACAATTAATGGAAGAGAAAATGATGATGACAATAATCGATGCAGATGCACGTCCACCAACAAAGGAAAGATCAACTGCTCCAGACAGGAAGGTCATCGCACCTACGGCATAAGCTGCAATTGACCCTGGAGAACCAATCCAGAATCTCATCCAACCGTAGAGGAAGGCCCACATATCACCATAGCCTTCTTTCAGGTAAACATATTCACCACCAGCATCCGGCATCAAGCTTCCAAGTTCAGCGTAGGCCAGGGCCCCTGCAAGTGAAAGAAGACCAGCGACAACCCAGATCACGAGAACCATGCCCGGAGAGCCAACTAATGCCGACATCGTCGCAGTTTTAAGGAACACACCTGTTCCGATAATACTGCCGACAACAATGGATGCAGCATCAACGAGTGTCAGCCCGCGAACGAGTTCTTTTGACATGAATATCTCTTTGTTAAAAATTTATTTAAAAATTGTAGAAATTCAGGCGGGTATTGTAAAGTCATGGAGGTAGTAAACCTCCTGTTTATTTTTAAGAATGCGATAGATTTCTGACATCGACTTACCCTCGGGAGAGAGCCAGTGATCGATGAGATCCTCTCTCAGAAAAATCGGGCAGCGATCATGGCCTTGTTCCCAGACTTCTTTCGGTGGCTCATCAGTGATGATGGCAAATGAATAGAATCCAATCCCCTCTTTTTCATTTTCCCAATAATCCCACAAGCAAGGTGCCCACATGATTTCATGCCGGTCCGGTTTGAAGCTGATCAACCGTTTTTTAGAATCCTGTTCGACCCATTCAAAGAAACGTACGAATGGAAGAAGCCCATGTTGTTTCATAAACAGTGGTTTCCAGGTCTGACGATTTTCAAGCGAATCTAGTCTTGCATTGAAGACATTAAACTTTGTCGGAATTTCTTCTTTCGATCCGGCAGGACGAACACGATAGCGCATGGGCTTCAGGACACGTTTATTATTTTCGAGAACCATCACATGAGTGAATGAACCAGGATAGATCCTGCTGTCCTCATCATGACCTTTGAAAATATTCGTAGAAGGAAGTCGCGCGAGATTGAGTGATTGTTTGATCCATTCACGATCATCAGCGCGCACTTTTAATGCCTCAAAATAATCCATGTCCGCCATGGAAACCTGAGCGTTAAACCTTTGTGCGATTTTCTTTAACTCTTTTTGGACTTCGACGCTGAAACACATAGATGGAATCATAGCATATAATGATCCGTTTCAGCTCATCTGCATTACCTACTTAAGTACAACATATCGTTGATGCTGCTCTCGATTGGCGCTGCTATTCTACACTATTTTCTTCACCTTTTACGCTCCCTCGTGCGCATTCTAAAGATAGAGCTTTAGTAGACAAAAAAAGGTCATTTTCATGATGATGATGGTCGCCTGTTCGTAACGTAGAAAACAATGGAGGGTTCTATGCGGTTTTTCGGACTTATGTTCTGTCTCCTGAGCTTGCCTCTTATCGCTGCTACAGAATTAACAACAAAGATTCATGACATTGATTACGGCTTTAAGCCTGGTGATGATGTGCTCGTGTTTCTTTCAAGTGGTCACGTAGCTAAGCTTCGTCAATCAAGTGATCTTCTGAGTAGCAAATCTGACATGAAGAAAAGTTGGTACAAGGTTTCGATGGATGATGATCGTTTCATCACGGACCTGACACCAACTGAAGCACCTGCTCCTGAAGCAAAAATCACTCTTGATGATCAGAAAGGTCTTATGAGTTATGTGCCGACAACGATCGCCAGTATGGCCGTTGCCAAATCATTATTCCGTGAGGCGCGCTACAATCCAAAAGAGTCACAGTGTTTTAACCGTGCCATGATCTGGTCGTATGAGTGGTACAGAAAACATTCTCTTCGCTCAAACAAAATCCTGATCTATTTCACACGTACCTACATTCGTCGTTACAACTTCGAATGGTGGTTCCACATTGCTCCTCTCGTTCATGTTATGGACAACGGAAAAGTTGTTGAACGCGTGATGGATGTTAAATATTCAAGCGGTCCGATTGAACTCGTGAAGTGGGCCAACATCTTCCTTCACAAAGATCCACCTTGTCCGATCATCACTAAGTACTCTGAGTATGCTGATTATCCTTATACTGGTGAGTGTTTCCTTCAGAGAACTCATATGTATACGTATCAGCCTGCAGATCTTCAGATGTATGAAGCATGGGGATACAAGAAAGAAAATTTCAACATGGATGAAGTGCGCGGAGCTTACTTAGAAGCTTTCGACGAGCACATTTAATCGGAGAACTAAAAAATGAAAAGCTCATCTTTAAAAGTAGCCTCTTCTCTTGCAGTTCTCTCTTTACTTGCTGCTTGTGGTGGCTCAGGCGGCGGCGGCGGTGGAAGTTCATCTCAAAGACAGGAGGAAATTGCTCCTGTTGATGGATCGAACATCGACGGACACTATCAGGCAAAGTTCATTACTCTGAATCCTCAGGTCAATGGAACGATTCCTGGTTCAGCTAACTTCGTTCGTAAAGAAGACAAACTCTTTGCTTACGTAAGACTCTTTGCAGGTTACCCAAGAGCGTGGCACATGCAGCATGTTTACACAGGCTCACGTTGTCCGACGGCCAATGATGATACAAACCTAGATGGTTTCATCGATATCGCTGAGGCGGAAGCTGTCGTTGGAAAAATTCTGATTCCGATGGATTCAGATATTTCCACTCAAAGTTCCGGCCGCAGATTCTTCCCGCTCGGAGATCTGTCTGGTTACTATCACTATGAAAGGATCACAAGCTTCAGAAGATTCCTGAATGATCTTCAGGATGATGACCGTGACCTTACGGATGATGTTGCTAAACTTGGTCCTGGTGAAGGTCTTCGTCTTTCAGGCAAAGTCTTCATGGTTTTAGGTGTAGCTGAAACAGTCATGCTGCCTGAAACAGTCGCGACAAAAGAAAAACGTCGCTCTTTCCAGACTCTCCCGATTGCGTGTGGAGTATTCGAGAAAGTAACAACGACACCAGGCAGACCATATGTTGATGGTGAAGTTGTAGGTCCGGTAGCAAGTGTTGAACCAGACCAGGACAGACCAGCCGAGGATACAATTCCTGAAACAACGGGTGGAACTTCCGGCGGATCTACAGGATCAAATGATTCTGATGATGGTGATGGTCCGGTTTCTGATGGAGATGGAAACACTCATACAACGGGTGGAACAACTTCCGGAACAACAACGGGTGGAGCAACAAGTGGTTCAGGTTCTACAACTGGAACATCTACAAGTGGATCAACAACTGGTTCAACTGGTGGGACGACTGGTGGTACGACTGGAGAAACTACTGGTGGATCAACAACTGGTGAGACTTCAACTTCAGGTTCATCTTCAACGACAACAACCACAACAACTGGTGGTTCGTCGTCTTCAACTACTTCTTCAACATCCACCGGTTCAGCGACCGGAGGATTTTTAGATTCTAGCTCAGGAGTCTGAAAACCGCAGGAAAGCATGACTGAAAGGTCATGCTTTCTTTTTTAGAGATGCTGAGAAAGGATCTTTTTAACTTCCACAAATTCTGTACTCAATTTCTTCAAGATCCCTGCAACATTTTGCTGATAGTTTGCATCAAGCGGAAGGTATTCCAGTTGAGTAGCAAGATCAGATAAGATTTCTGCTCCAAGATTTGCACAGCTTGAGCGCATCTCATGGGCCAGTAATTTGATTTCAGACTGGGCCGTCATTCCACCTAGCTTAGACAATTTAGCTTCAGTCGAAGGCAGGAAAAGATTAATAAGCTCTTTAAGAACTTCACCATCCTCATCTAATTCCATCAGTTCCTGGATTTTTTCAGGATTAATCGTTTGTTTCATTGTCATAAAGTATAACTGCTCTCGAAATCTTTTAACAAACGTTTTATACTATCCATCAAATGCAAGAATTATCCATAAATGACCTGACGCTTATTATTGAACTCCAGCAGGAAGTTGCGACTTCTGAAGCAGGACTCACTGAATTAAAACACATCATTTGTGAGCGCACACAGGCCCTTACGAAAGCTTCTGGTGCAGTGGTTGAAATGGCCGAAGGTGACGAAATGGTTTACCGGGCATGCACCGGTACTCTGGCAAAATCACTTGGCATTCGTTTAAACCGTTCCACTTCGCTTTCAGGTCTATCAGTTAATTCTGCAGAAGTTCTGTATTGCAAAGATTCTGAAACTGATGAACGAGTTGATCGGGATGCTTGCCGCAAAGTTGGAGCACGTTCCATGATCTGTGTTCCTCTTTTCTATCAGCAAAAAGCGATTGGAGTTCTGAAAGTAGTTTCTCCGGAAGATAATAAATTCTCTGAACGGGATGTTGGGGTTCTTCGCCTTATTGCCAACCTTCTGAGCGCTTCCATTGCTCAAGCAAAGGCCCATCAACAGGTCATGGATTCCGAGCAGAAATTTAGAACTCTCATTGAAGGTGCTTCAGACGGCATTCTTATTTCTAAGGATAATATCTCAATCGAAGCTAATGCCACTTTTCAGCGTATGTTTGGTTATTCTGCATTGGAGATCAAAGGTAAACTGACTTTTGATTTTATTGCTGCTCCTTACAAGGATATGACAAAACAAAAAGTTGAATCAGCTTTTGGCAAACCATACGAATCAGTAGCAATAAGAAAAGATAAAACGACATTTGATATCGAGGTCCTTGGTAAATCACTCACGATCAACGGTGAAAATATCAGGATGACTACCATCCGTGATATCTCAGAGAAAAAACTGACAGAGCTTGCCCTTCAGGAATCTGAAAAAAAATCCCGTGAAGCAACAAAAGCTAAATCAGAATTTCTTGCAAACATGTCTCACGAGATCAGAACTCCCCTCAATGGTATTCTCGGAATGACCGGACTTTTGTTGGATACGAGACTTGAAACTCAGCAAAGAAATTATGTGGAGATCATTAGAAACTCGGGAGACAGCCTGCTCTCAATTGTGAATGACATTCTCGACTTCTCTAAAATTGAAGCAAAAAAATTAGTTCTGGAAAATATCGCCTTTGAACTTCGCTCGGCCGTTGAAGATATCAGGCAAATTCTTAATTATGCGATCACTCAGAAAAAACTTAACTTTAATACCAAATTTGAAAATGATGTTCCTCAATTCGTTATGGGAGATCCTACAAGACTTCGTCAGATTTTGATGAACCTTGTAAGTAATGCGATTAAATTTACGTCAGAGGGTTCAATCGATATTAAGGTGTTTAAGTCTCCCACTGGTATTCGTTTTGAAATCAAGGATTCCGGAATAGGAATTCCTGAAAAAGCTCTCGAAAATATGTTCACAGCTTTCTCGCAGGTCGACTCTTCGACTACCAGAAAGTATGGTGGAACCGGACTAGGTCTTTCAATTTGTCGTGAACTTGTTCACGCGATGAAAGGTGAAATTGGCGTATCCAGTGTTGAAAACGAGGGCTCTACTTTCTGGTTTGATATTCCCCTTCCGGAAAGTTTTGCAAAAGAAGAATCTCCATCTGGAAAAGAATTCAAAGTATCGGAGAAGAAACTTCGATTGCTGATTGCTGAAGACAATGCTGTGAATGCCCTTATCGCACGCAAGATGCTCGAAAAGCTTGGCCACAGTGTCACTCTCGTCGCAAATGGCAGAGAGGCCATTCGCGCTCTTGAAATGGCCCCTTATGATATGGTGTTCATGGATTGCCAGATGCCGGAAATGGATGGATTTGAAGCGACCACTATCATTCGCCAGTCCACACATGACTGGAAATCTATCCCAATTATCGCCATGACCGCCCATGCGATGAGCGGAGACCGTGAACGTTGTATCAATGCAGGCATGGATGATTATGTGACGAAGCCAATGAAGATTGAAGACCTGGCCGATGCCATCATCCGAATGGATGTTCTTAAATCCTGACTGTTTTAATCTTTTTCCATGTTGTCCGATACGTCTTTGATGAAATTCATCCTGCCGTTTCTATTTATGTTCAATTTCGCTCTCGCTGATGACGACGTTAAGGATGTTATCTGCGAAGAATACTACCTCGTTCAAAAAGATAATATTCAGGATCTCACCAAGATTATCTCCCACGATAAGTTAAAACTTCAGGCCCCGTATTATTTCTATTTTGAGGGAAAGGAGCTTGAAGACCTGCAGACACTGAAGAACTGTATCGATTATACCCAGTGCGGAAAATATCAGGAATCCATCGTTGATGATCCTTCTAACTATCGCCTCCACTTGTGGAAATCCATGAGTCCTGATGAACTCACTAATCTCGTCAGAACTTGTCCCATTCCGGATCTCTCCAAAAAACTTATTGTTCGAGCGAAAGATCAGAATGGAAAGATCATCGACCTGAAAGGCATCAAGACTTTTCCGGCCGCCCAATTGAGAGTTGCACAGAAAGCAAACCCTGCGATCTTTCATGAACCAAGTCAGGCCGTTTCTATTGCCATGGTCAATGTTGTTAAAAACTACCTCGCAGCAGGGAAAGTGAGTGATGCTCACAGAACTATACTTTACACATGGGGCATAGATCTCCACGGATATAAGTTAAGTTACACTGGTCAATCGGGAAATTTTGCAGTCACTAATCATGGTAAAAAAACAATCATGTACGGAAAAGAATGGTTAGCAGATCCTTGCGATTATATCCGCATGATTCGTCACGAAGCTGAGCATGTGGCCCAGATGAAAATGGCCAAAAGTTGTGGAGACCATAACTTTGATGATCACAATAAACGAGAGCGGGCCGCTCACCTGAACGATGCCCGCTTTATGAAAAATGTATGTGCTAATACTAAGGCCGGAGATACCGTCCGAAAATTCTGTCTCGAACGGTTCCGCAATAACTACATGAATAAATAATCAGAACTTCGCTACGAGAGATGTTGTTGTAACGTAATCGAAGTTTTTAAATCCGTCCTGAGCTGGCTGGTTATCATACATTCCAAGGTACGCCACTTTCAGAGAGAAAGTAGAGTTCAGAATGCTCGTCAGAGAAGCTTCACCGTTAATGAGGTAATCTTTACTCTCCGTGAAGTTAGGAACGTATTCAAGCCACAATTTGTATTGAACTGTTTCAGATACTTTGTGGTTTAGCTCGTTATAAAGACGGCCCTTGTTATCATATGTATTTTCAGCAGGAGCAAAACGATCTTCAATCGTGTATCGGTAACCCAATTCCGAGAAAAGATTTTTAAGGTCAGTTTTGATGTAATAATATTTGGCACCGGCATCTGAGTTGTATCTCGTTTTGATACCAGTGAAGTTGTTACCTTCAAGTACTTCGCCCACAAAGTAAGAAACGTGTGCGCTTAATTCACGTTCAAATTTTCCGTTCACATCCCAGTTTCTTGCAGAAACACCGTTGTTAGATTCACCATAAGTATAGTGACCGCCGGCCTTAACCTGGCTCTTATCCCACTTATAGAGATTCGTTGTTTTCGTGTTGGTAGTCTGAACTTCAGAGTTACCACCGGTTTTCACCATCGATAGCTCTGATTCATTGGTAAATTGCGCAAGGCAAACAGCAGGTACAAGCAACAAGGCCGCAATCAAGATACGCATACTTAAGTCTCCTATTTTTCCTTAAGTATAAGACGACAATATCCGACAAGAAAACTATGAAAACCCTTTTTTTGCTGATTTTTATCGGTACGTGCGCCTTTGCGGGAACTTCCCTGAGGGATAAATCGCAGGATTTACTGCCTTCGCCCCTCAATGGGTTCGAGACTCACAAGACGACACTCAGCATAGTGGAAAAGAAACTCGGCAAGGCCCATCTGGTTGAAGGCAGTGACTACTATTGGGAAAAAGACGGACTCAAATATGCGCTGAAACTTTCGTTCAACAACAAGTTCCAGCTCGAGACGATTCACTACACTTTTGTTTCCGATAAACCAAAGCTCGAAAAGCTTGGTCAGATCGATACGAAAAAACTCGAGCCCTATATCTCATCGGGCAAAACAACAAGCTACATGGTCCTTAAGGAAAATAACTCTGAAGTGGTGATCGATCCGCTGAATAAGAATATTTATTCGGTGAAGATGAAATGAAGTATTTATTTTTCATCCTCCTTTCATTCAATATTTATGCTCAGGACGACAGTTGTGTGGCCATTGAAAACAGTCCTGTTCAATTCGGCATGCAGAAACTTCTTGAATGGTTCGGCGCAATTGATAACCAGGTTGAGAAAGCTCCCTGTAAAACAAAAACTCCTCCAACTCAGAGTGAAATGTTGAAGTTCATTGCATCTAAAACGAAAGGTGTCTCAGCTCGTTCAGTTCACGGAGTGAACTTCAAAGGTGAAAGTCCGGCGTTAATTGATGCCTTCAAGGATTTCACAACGGCGAAAGATTCCTTCGGGTTTTATGATCTTATTCCTAATCAAAAGCAGATCAATACAGAATATAAAATTGGCGCTGAATGCGACAAAGTTCTGTGTGCGATGGAAAAGATTTGGGGAAAAGAATACGCTGTCAAACTTCTCTACATGAAATTGAAGCACAATTTTAATTCTTCAGAACTTGCGTTCGAAAATTCAGATCGATTTACGAATGCTGAGCTGGATGACGTAATCGTGGGTCTTGAAGATCTTCCCCAGCACTTTCAGCCCCTGGGTGCTTCTAACCAGCGACTCACCCACTTCAAACGTGGATACACTTTAAAACAATATGAAGGCACGACTCTTGCGAATGCTGTTGTGATGATTTTTGATCCCTGGGATAAGAAGTCTCGTCTCTCAAAGCAATATACAATCTTCCATGAGATGGCCCACAACATTTCCACGAAATTAAAAGACATGGATGAATCACCGGATTGGCTGAAACTCAGTGGCTGGGTAAAAAAAGGTGATGACTGGACTGCTGCGCCTACCGCTTGTAGTGTTTCACGTTATGGTGAAACGAATCCATGGGAAGACTTTGCAGAAACACTCTCAGCATTTCGCTATAATGGTGCTCAATTAAAGGCCAGGTGTCCTGAGAAGTTTGCATTTATTAAGAATAAGGTTTTCCGAGGAATTGATTACACTGAAGTTAAAAACTGTACGACAGTTCCCATCGAAAAAATTGAGATCGCTCAAAAATCCATCATCGATGAAATCATGAATTCTGTCGGGACAACTCCGATTGAAGAAAAAGACCTGATTGAATCTTGTGAAAAAGGTTTCAGTGCCTATCCTATTCCTGAGAAGGAATTGGCCATTTGCTCATTGAAAATTCACAGTGCTAAAGCACTCTCAGGTCATAATACAAAAGTATCCGAGGCGCTGGTGAAGGCCGGCATTCCTGATACAGCAGCAAACAGAGATCTTGTTATGAATGGGATCACGGAAAAAATTTCTGATGAGATGATGACAGATATCTCTTTACGCTCTATCAATGTTTCAGAAAAAGTCGAAGAATCACTGAAAGCTTCATTTGCTACCGCAAACCCGGCGGGATTCAGTAAAAAAGAAATCAAGTATGATGATTATCGATTCCGCTCTTCACTGAAAGAATGTGGAGTTGGTTTTTTCAACGGAAAACTAGAAGATGTGAAACAGTGTCAACTGAAGGCCCTGATTGCCCAGGACCGTGAAATGCAAAAATGGGACATAGGGATTTTCCCTGCATACAAAGCTCCAAAGTTTTTCTTCAACGATGCTAAGGGTCTCGCCGAAAAAAGAGAAGCCTCACTTCTCGAGCATATTTCAAAACAGCCTCTTGCTGATCAGATGATTCAGGAAGAAAATAAACGTTACCTGGAAGATATGAAATATCACCTCACAACTGTTCAGGTGAAATTGTACAAAATGCCTGACTGGAAAAAGATGACTCCGGAAAATTTCTGTAAAGATGCATATGGCGGCGGTACATCGTGGACAGAACAGTACGGTGCGACTGCAGGAACTCCTATCCCAAAACTTTATAATGCCTGTGTCACAGAGCAATCCAAAAAATCCAAGCGCTTTGAGATCAAAGAAGATGTGTGGATGAAACTTGTAAGTCAGTAATATCAGTTCGATAATCATCGAACCTTGACACCTATCCATTCGTACTTATCTTTTAATCAAGAAAGTGAGGACGAATGGAACTTAAACTCAACAAAACTTTTCTTTCCAGAAGGCCCTCACCCGAGAGCACAATCATCGCGGTCATTAGTCTCGCGCTGCTTTTTCTCTTTTTCAGTTTTAACCAGAAAAACTTTTCGGCAAACGGTTATCTGGTTTTTGAGAAACACGAATATTGGCGGGCCTTCACTACAACCCTTCTTCATGCCGATCTCAATCACCTCGCCCACAACGCCTTTTTTTTCACCGGGCTCGCCGCTCTCCTACATAATTATTTTGGTCTCTTGGTTTTTCCAGTCTTGAGTTTATTAGTCGGTGGGATAATCAATCTGATTTGTCTTTATTTTTATCCCCCACAAGTATTTCTTGTCGGTGTTTCTGGCGTGATCTACTTCATGGCCTCATTTTGGTTGGTCCTATACTTGCTCATTGAGCGCAGACAGTCACTCACTGTTCGCATCCTTCACGCTTTTGCTGTTTCACTCATTTTTCTTTTTCCAGAAGCTTTTCAACCTGAAACAAGCTATCTCGCACATGGTTTAGGCTTTCTGATAGGACTTCCTATAGGCGTGCTGTATTACATTTGGAATCGCAAAAAAATCAGAGCGGCGGATCAATATATCGAGATAAAAAAGCACAAAGACCCTATAGAGAACATCATTCTCCTCGAGAACGGAGAATTTGTCCTTCTGGATGGGGCCGACGAGAAAGTAGACAGGCCGGATAATTACTAGTCGAATGCCCGAAATCGCCCCCTATTAATCCAACTGCTTAAATTGACATACCTTGGCACCCATCTTGCTAATTTCTCAGGAAAAGAAGTTGAGGGAGCCGAGTTAAGACCCTAAAATGTTTGCATAACATAGTTTATGTAACCATTTGCAAAGGATTGAATATGTCGATGATGGAAATGTTTCACCAGGGTGGCTTTATTATGTACCCGCTACTGATTTTCTCAGTACTAGCGTGGACTGTAGCTGCTCATAAATTCTTTTATCTTAAAACTTTTAACCGTGAAGCTAAAAAGCTTAACGAAGAAATTGGTCACGCGATCGCAGCAAAGAAATTTGATGATGTTAAATGGGCACTAAAAAAAGTCCCTGAAGTCATCGCGAAACCACATGAAGTATTGATGGATGAAACTCATCTTTCAAAAGAAGAAATGAACGATAAACTTTATCGTCGTCTTACTGAAACAAATGCGGCCCTTAAAGATAATCTTTGGATTCTTGGTACAATCGCTTCTTCTGCTCCATTCGTTGGACTTTTCGGAACGGTTCTCGGGATCATGGGTTCATTCAAAGCAATCGGTGTCACTGGTAAATCTGGTTTCTCGGTTGTAGCAGCAGGTATTTCTGAATCATTGATTGCAACAGCTGCGGGTATCATCGTGGCAGTAATCGCGGTTCTTTTTTATAACTTCTTCCAGACGAAAGTTAATCAGACAGCACAGGAATTCCGCCACCGTGTAGAAGACACTGCTGATCTTATTGCTCGCGCGAAGAAAGGTTAATTTTATGTCAATGAGTAATCATAATAACAATAATGATGACGGTATCGTAGCAGATATCAACATGACTCCGCTCATCGATATCATGCTCGTGCTTCTCATCATCTTTATGGTGAGTTCATCAGCAGCGATCGAATCGGGTCTTGATGTAGATCTTCCGGAGATGAACGCAGTTTCAGATAAGACGTCTGAAGTTCTGGTTGTGTCTCTTAGTAAAGAGGGCGTGATCGCCGTTAAGGGTCAGGAGATCAAGGTTGAAGAACTTCAACCGAAGATCGCAGCATTACTGAAAGAGTTAAAAACTGAATCAGTAATTCTTGAAGGTGACTCGAATGCCCCTCTAGAACAAGTTATGATGGTAATGGATACAGCAAGGAGCGCTGGTGCAAAAAACTTCTCAATAGCTGCAAAGCTTAAAACACCTTAAAGGGGTTTGTTATGGCATCAATGTTTGGACGCGTAGAAATTGAAAATCAATTCTTCAAAAGAGCGATGGGACTTTCCGTAGGAATTCACATTATCGCTCTGGCGCTTGAATTGACCCTTCCAGTTTCTGAAGTAAAAATTCCGCCAAAACAAGAGGCCATCAAACTCACTATGACTCCGGTAGAAATACCGAAACCAAAAGCAAAGATCCTTGCAAAAGAATCTCCGCTTAAAGAGACAGAGGTATTAAAGCAAAAGCCTAAAGAGAAAGTTATTGCGGGCACAAAAAAAATCGTTCCTAAAGCAAAAGAGCTCGGGAACCCGAACGCTGACAAAGTTGTTAAGAACGTTCAAAAGGGTGACCCTGTATCTAAAAACATGACTAAGTACAAGCCTGGTACAGAGTTCAGAAAAACTCCTACGACAAATATCGGAACTGGCGGGACATCTAAAATCGCAAGCGCAAACATTGGCGGCGGTTCAGGTGACACTTATAAAGCTCCTAACTTCGCAACAAAATCAATGTCGAGCATGGCCCAGCTTGGTTCACGCTTCAAATTGAAAAACGCTGCTGATGACAATGGTGCAGGTGCTGGTTCAAGCGGTGGTGTTGGTGACGGCAGAGGTGCAGGCTTCGGAGACGGCATCATCACAGGCTCTCGTAATGGAACAGTTGAAACAGCTAAAATGATCAATAACGTAGGTTCTCTCACTGGTGTAGCGAATGGCGCGATCTCTAGCAGCAAAGGCTCTGAAGGTCTTTCTACTAAGGGTTCTGTGATCGTAGCTGGTGTACCTGATGATACTGTGGTTCTTGGTTCAATGGACCCAGACGCAATCAGAAGAAGACTCCTCGAACACCTTTCTGAGTTCCGCTACTGTTATCAGTCAGAACTTGATGAGAAGAAATCGAAAGATGTATCTGGTGTTGTTCACTTGAACTTCAATATCGGTCCTGACGGTGGCGTAAAGAGTGCAAACGTAAGTTCAAACTCTGGAATCACTCCAACTGTAAAAAGTTGCGTAGCTGGAGTTTTAAGAGATATCGAGTTTCCAAAACCACGCGGCGGTGGTGTGGTTGAAGTCAAACAGCCAATGAACTTCTATCCTAAGAACACTTAAATCTAACTTAATCGGCCCACGTTTTTCCGGTCTTCGAGACCTGAAGGACGCGGGCCTTTTCCGCTCTCTTCACACTTCTCTCAATACCAATCGCATTCAGCCCCACAAAATTAGCAGCAGCAAGAACACTTCCCTCTCCGCAAAATGGATTAACGAGCGTGCGTGTCGTTGTTTGTTTTAAAACGTATTGAGACGCATGAATGGAAGCTTCTAATCCCATTCCTCTCACCCAAGTTTTATCACCAAGATCAGGCACAACATCCGGAGATGATTTAGCGAGATCAGGAATCACGGTTTTAGAAAAACAAACCATGTGTGAATAAGCAGGTCGACCAAACATGATCGTGCCAGGTTCGGCCCGGCAGAAGATTTTATGAAAAAGAAGATTGTGTCCCATTTTCTCTGCTGCTTTCTGAACAAGATACGCTTTATCAATCCAGATGTTTTCATGGCGGATATCTGACTGGAAAAAGATCGTGACACCCTCAGGGGATGTTTTAGAAAGGATTAATTCTGCGGTTGATTGAAACCATTCTTTCCACTGCTCAAGTGAATAACCGGGAAATTCAGAGATATCCGGAAGGGATCCCAGGAAGGAATAACCACTTGTCTCGGTGAAATTCTTAAGCCACACCAGGGCATCTTCAGTAAATACTTCACGGGATACAATATCTTTACTCATGAGAAAATTATAGATTATCATCTACTCATGTGCCAGCTCTTAGGAATGAACTGTAACGTTCCCACCGACATTTGTTTTTCCTTCAC